>JANXAJ010000043.1 GCA_025062295.1 Bacteroidia bacterium
AAAGAACAAAGCTCCATTCCGCTCTTCTCTCCCAGTACCTCTCCAATTTCAATATCCTCAATATAGCTCTCGCTTTCTTCCTCTTCATTGCGTAGGGGAATGAGACCGAAGCACTTCTTCTAAGACTTTATCTAATGGTTTTCCCAGATTCTGGAGGGAGAGGCGAGCGTCTTTCGCCAGTTCATGATCGGGATAAAACTGGAGAAAGTCCTCATACCGATGCCGAGCGGTTGCCGTATCTTTTAGCATGGTCTCATAAAGGAAAGCCTCATAAAAGAGGGCTTTAGGAGCTAAAGGTGACTTTTGACGAAATCGTCGATCCACTTCCCGGAGGAGTGTTACTGCCTTCTGGGCATCACCAAAGTAAGTACCATAAATCTCTGCTGCTTCTATAAGGAGGCAGGGGACTTCGGGATGATTAGGATATCGGCGGATAAAATTTTCCTCCACTCGTGCCAGCTCTAAAGCTGTACTCATGAAGGCAGAACTTTGGGAGCCGTGAGTATTCAGTAAGACACGAACTCTCTGACGCAGCTTTTCAATTTCATCTTGCTCAGGTAGGTGAGGACTACATCCCCAAATCAGGATACTACTCCAAGCAAGCCTGAGCCACCGCATCGAGAGGGAGGATTCTTTGGCTATGCTCATGCAGGTTTTTCAATTGGACTTGCTGAGCAGCTTCCTCCGCAGAGCCGACAATAGCAACCCATTTGAGTCCTCGGCGTTGAGCGTATTCTATTTGTTTGCTAAGCTTTTTTGGTGCTGGAAAGGCGAAAGCTGCAACTCCTCCTTCGTGGAAGGTCTCCACCACTCGCTGCACATACAGTGGTGAGGCATCTATCCAGCTCACAAGGACAGAAGGTGGTACCTCGTTTGGGATACTTTCCTCAGGAATGAGAGCAAGGATGCGCTCTATCCCAAAGGAGAGTCCAATAGCAGGAAGGTTTGGTCCGCCGAAATCCGACACTAAGCTAGCATAAGCACCTCCTGCTGCAATGCTTCCTACACCACTACCAGGGAGTCGGATTTCATAGATATACCCAGTATAGTATTCAAGCCCCCGAGCCAAGGTGCAGTCCCACTGAATCTTTAGGGTCTCATCTGAGGTCTCTATCAGCGAAAGAAGGGTAGGTAAGTCGGGGGAGAGGATGGGCAAGCGTTCAAGCTCTGCTCGCAGGGCTGAATCAAAGTCGGTTGTTGGAGAGAGCCAGGAAGGGAGGTGATAGCCCTCTGCCTCAAAGGTAGCTTTTATATTCATCCATCCAAGCTTATCGGCTTTGTCTAAGCGATGACAGAAGGTACTAAAATCATTCAAAGGCCAGCCTGTCAGGTGAGCGGCTCGCTCTAAAAGGGCTCGGTGGTTCAGATGAAGTACAGCTCCCCTAAGCCCAAGGGTTTTTAGTCCAAGTCGGGCAATCTGTATTAGCTCTAAGAGGGGCATAATTCCCTCTGCCCCGACAATATCTACATCACATTGATAAAATTCTCGGAAGCGTCCGCGTTGGGGGCGGTCTGCACGCCATACAGGCTGAATCTGGTATCGTTTGAAAGGAAAGACAAGCTGACCAGCGTGTTGAGCTACCCATCGTGCCATCGGCACCGTCAAATCGTACCGAAGGGCTTTTTCTGTAATGTAAGGAAGGAGGCTCGTGCTCTGAGCCTTTGCTTCTTCAGGCACATTAGCCAAGAAATCTCCTGAGTTCAAGATACGAAAAAGAAGTTTATCTCCTTCCTCCCCATATTTTCCCGTCAGGACGGCAAGCGATTCCACAGCGGCTGTTTCTAAAGGTTCGTATCCAAACCGCTCAAATATCGCAGAGAGCTTTTGAAATACCCAGCGGCGCCGACGTACTTCCGAAGGAGAAAAGTCACGGAAGCCAGAAGGGAGGAAAGGACGGACTTTCTCAGGCTTCAGAGCCTTTCGCAAGCGATTCAGCTTTCGCCGCTTCTATACCTTCTCGGATAGCAGCAGTGATGACACTTGTGATTAGCTCAATGGAACGTGTAGAGTCGTCGTTTGCTGGAATGGGAAATGTCACTAAGGTGGGATCTGCATTTGTATCTACCATCGCAATCGTGGGAAGATTGAGGCGATTAGCTTCTGCCACAGCGATCGATTCTTCTACAACATCTACAATATAAACTGCTGCAGGAGGGAAATGAGGCATACGAGCGATCCCTCCCAGGAATCGTTCCAATTTTTCTTTCTCCCGAAGCTTTTGGAGTCGCTCCCGCTTTGAGATTTTTTCAAAGGTCCCGTCCCGCATCATGCGTTCGATTGCCTCCATCTTCGTAATGGAGCGACGGATTGTTTTGTAATTTGTCAGCATGCCACCCAGCCAGCGCTCCGTGACGTAAGGCATGCCAACAGATTCTGCCATTTCTTTCAGGATTTCCCGTGCCTGCTTTTTGGTTCCAACATACAAAATAGCTCGCCCCTGTCGTACTATTTCTCGGACAGCTTTTGCTGCATTTTCCAGGAGCCGTTGGGTCTTGAGGATATCTATCAAGTGAATTTTGTCTTTCTCCATGAAGATGTAGGGTCGCATGCGAGGATTCCATCGGCTTCGAAGGTGTCCCAAATGCACCCGAGCTTCTAATAGCTGCTCAACCGTAGGGATGTACATATTATCGTTTGGAAAACTGAAAGCTCTTTCTTGCTTTTTTATGTCCGTAGTGTTTTCGCTCCACTTGTCGGGCATCTACGGTGAGGAGTCCTGCTTTTCGAAGGAAGGGTCGTCGCTTTTCATCTTCCTCAAGTAGAGCCCGGCTAACCGCTAATCGCAGAGCTTCGGCTTGTGCTTTAATCCCTCCACCATTTGCATAGACGATGAGATCGTACCGATTAGGGTCCAAGCTCAGAACTTCAAAAGGTTTGAGAATTTCAAGTTGGTAAATCTCGGAGGGGAAGTATTGCTTCCATGGTCGGCGATTCACTTGGAAGGTTCCAGTGCCAGAGCGTAGGAAGAGGCGGACTACTGCAGATTTGCGTCGACCTACAGTATGAATATAGGACTGCAAGAGAGGGTTCATAGCACCAGCACTTGAGGTTGTTGGGCTTGATGAGGATGGGAGGGTCCTTCGTAAATGAAGAGATTTCGGAGCATGCGAGCCTGGAGGCGATTCTTTGGGAGCATGCCCTTGACTGCTCGTCGGATTCGCTCTGAGGCAGACAGCCGCCAGACAGGGATATGCCGTTGTCCGCCAGGATAGCCTGTATAACGAACATACCTTTTTTGGATGGCTTTCTTGCCGGTGAGAGCCACTTTCTCAGCATTGATCACAATGACAGCTGCGCCTAAATTCCATTGGGGGGCAAAAGTAGGGAGATGTTTCCCTCGTAGATACCAAGCAATGCGACTCGCAAGCCGACCCAAGGGTATGCCCGAGGCATCCACGACGAACCATTCCCGCTGGCGCCTGAGCGGGGAGAGCATAGGCGTCTTGTACGACGGCAGGATTCTCACAGCGGTGGCAAAGGTATAAACTTCTGCGCATATCTACCTTTGTAGCATGCAGGCCTATACAAAAGAAGAGATTCAACAGCGCCTGACATTTTTCCCAGAGTGGAAGTATCAGCAGGGCGCTTTAGTCCGAGAATATGAATTTGAGGACTTTCTGGAAGCATGGGGATTTCTGACGCAGGTGGCTTTACTGGCTGAGCGCCACAATCACCATCCTGAGGTTTGGAATATATATAATCGGGTGCGTTTAGGATGGAGTACTCATGAGGCAGGTGGGATTACAGAGCGAGATTTTACACTAATAGAGGAAGTGGACCGAGCTTATGCAGCCACTCGCCGTTCGCATACGAAATAAGTCAGGATGTCCATTGCCAGAGTATGCGACGCCAGGCTCGGCTGGCATGGACTTGCGTGCAGCTCTGGAGAAGCCTCTTATTCTCTCTCCTGGCGAGTGGCAAGCTATTCCCACAGGTCTTTTTATAGAGCTGCCCCAAGGGTATGAGGCTCAAGTTCGCCCCAGAAGTGGATTGGCGCTTCATCATGGTCTTACTATACTCAATGCCCCTGGTACTATAGATTCAGACTACCGAGGCGAGATTCAGGTGATCCTGATAAATCTGGGGAAAGCTGCCTGTACGATAGAGCCTGGCATGCGAATAGCTCAGCTGGTGGTGGCTCCTATAGCCCGGGTGGAGTGGGTCTGCGCAGAGGAATTGAGCCCAACTTCACGCTGCGAAGGAGGATTCGGTCATACAGGGACTGAGTAGAATCCTCTGTGCTTCATATCCTTCTTCGCTTTTATCCCTTTCAGCTTCCTTTCTTCCAACTGCGTCGCCATCTTGTTCTTTCAGTGCTTTGGCTTCTTCTGTGGCTTATAGCCTTGGGGCAAATCGGGCGCGGTTTTGGCATCCAAGACCTATTTTTCAATCCTAGCTCGGGGATTTATCCTACCTTCTATTCTACGCTGGCATGGGGCATAGCGTATGGTCTCTTTGTTATTGCCTACCATCTCACTACTTACTTACTGGATGGGCATCATGCAGGGTTCCTTGTATTTGAGAAACGACCGTTTCTAACCTATGCCCTTAATAACAGCCTGCTGCCCGTTGTATTTTGGATCACTTGCCTTCATTTGTATGCGGGCTATCATCATTCTGACCCCAACTTTGGCTCTCAGCTGGTGGGTCATGTGAGTGGAGCGATCGGTCTGACGGCTGCGTTAGTGATTCTTTTGGATAAGCTCTCTCAGGACATTTTCAGGCTTAGACGAACAGGCATTCTTTCTCCCCAGAGGATTTATATGAATGTAGCGAAAGCAAGGTCCTTTGACCATAGGCTGCATTACTATTTGACTCTGGATGGGGGACTTCGTCGCTCCACTGACTTCCCCCTGGCTGATAAGAAGGCATTGACTAATCTTCTTCTTCGCTACCATCGGAATGCTTTTTTAGTGGAGCTGATACTGATTTTTCTTATCACGGTGTGGGGATACATTCAGGCCGCCTTTCATATATACTTGCCGGCTGCGGCTGCTTTCTTAATACTTTGGGCTATTCTATACATGCTCATTGGGGCGATTAGCTTTTGGCTTCGGCAGCTTGGCGGATGGGCGCTTTTTGGGCTTGCGGCAGTGGCGGTGATCCTAATTCATCAAAATTGGCTTTGGGAGAGTCGCTCCGCATATGGATTGTCCTATCGCTTTCCTGCAGAATATCGGGGGATGCAGGTCAGGACAGAAGACTCACTGGCTTTGGTGGCATGTTTGGAGGGTTGGTATAAGAAGCAAGGGGGGAAAGTTCCCCTTGTTTGGGTCCAAGTGTCAGGAGGCGGATGGCGTTCTGCTTTTTGGAGCATGATCAATCTCCAGCTTTTGGATAGCTTGAGTGAAGGGCAGCTCTGGCGGCGCTGCTTTGCGATTTCTGGGGCTTCTGGCGGACTAATCGGTGCTGCGACCTGGCGAGAGATTAACCTATTCTCTCCTCAGCGTCGATGGGACCTTTCGGAAGGACATTTCTTGACCCAAGACGCTCTCAATCCTGTTCTCTCCACGGCAGTGGTGGGTATTTTTGCACCTGCTCTTCGGTTTCGGGACAGACTCAGTGGGGAATCTCATCCGATGGGGCGAGAATATGCGTTTGAAGAAGCACTAAAACGCTACAGTCGGTCATTTGGGGAGAGACGCATTGGCGATTATACCTCTCTTGAGAGACAGGGAGCATGCCCACTTCTTTTTATCACCCCTGCGCTGATTCCATCGGGAAAGCAGCTTTTGATTAGCAGCCAGCCGTGTAGTCCCCTTCTCCGACAAGGTTACATAGAAGAACTGCGACAACTCGTCCCAGATGCAGATCACCTGCGTCTTACTACCGCTCTCCGCATGAACGCTTCCTTTCCCTTTATCCTTCCTGCAGTGCGCTTGCCTACAGTGCCTCCCCTTGAGGCGGTAGATGCGGGTGCTATAGACAACTTCGGTGAAATAATTTCCTTGCGGTTTCTGTGGAATATGCGAGAAGCCATCGCACAACGGGCTTCTCGGATTGTGCTAATAGAGATTCGCGACCTTCCCCCCGAAACGCCTATAGAGAGTCAGAGCCAGCGATCGGCTCTGGGGGATTTCGTTCGCCGGCTGGGAGGGCTTTATTCCTCTCTCACAGGAGCTAGACAAATACTTACTCGCTTCTCTTATCAAATTCTTCAGGACCGATATCCCATACCAATAGAAAAATATACCCTTGCTTACATGCCTTCCACGGGGCGGATTCCACCCCTCGGGCTGAGCCTTCATCCTCTTGATCAGGCCACTATGCTTAATACACTTTCGGAGTCAGCTCACCTGAAGCGACTTCAAACCGTCATTCAGGCGATGAAATGAGTATCTTTGCTTTGTGCGGTGTATCCTCTTTCTGGTAGGGATAGGATGGGTAAGTTGTACCTCTGGGCCCTCTCCGTCATCCAGCGAAATGAAAGCTCAAAGGCGACTTGACCTCAAAGTTGAACAGCTTGCATTGCCATATTGTCCAGAATGCGAGATGAGTTTTCATCGCTTTCCTATCGCTGATACTCTTTCCTATAATGGAAAGTTATATGGTTTTTGTAGCGAATACTGCAAGAAAAATTTTGCCAGTAGGCATTCTCGATAGAGTGATCCTCCTATGTCTCATAGTAGGGGTAGGGTGTAGTCCCTCTGTGGATAATTCGGCTTCGGTTGAAGGGGAGGAGGATAGCGTATATGCTATTCCTTGGGAGGAGATAGAAGTGTATATGAAGGCGGCTCCTTCACCAGTGCAGGTGGCCCTTTGGCTGCGTCAAGAAAAAGTACCTTTTTTGCGAGAACCCTTGCATGACCCGACCCTCTCGGGACGCTATACTGGCCTTCAAGGAGCAGCTAATCTCGGTATCTACCTCACCGACATGGCTTATGCTCATGCCACCTCTAACTATCAGGAAGCTTACGAGTATCTTTCCTCTGTGAATCGTCTTGCTGCTCGTTATGGGATAGATGATATTTTCTCCCTTGAGCGGATTAGAGCCTTAGAAAGGCTTCAAGATAAGCCAGATAGTGTACAACGACTGATGTCTCAATACTATAGTGAGGTTCAAGCTCGTTTAGAGGAGATGGGACAGCAGCCAATGCTGCGACATATGATTTTAGGCGGATGGATAGAGAGCCTTCACATAACCCTTGCCCTACTTGAAAGAGACTCCTCTCGGCAGCCTTTGGCAGAGATGATTGCTCTCCAGAAGAACCTTCTGCCTCTCTTTATTAAGGTGTATGGGGTGGATACAGCCAGCTCTGTAGCCTCTCGTCAAGTCCTGATGTACTTAGTAGAAGTCCAGAGAGTATTGAATAACCTAACGATAGGAGGTGAGGAGATGAAGGCCACCCCTCAAGTGCAGAAGGGACTAATCCAAATCCAATTTCAGGAAGGAGCCCGTTTATCTGCTACTCAGCTTTTGAGCCTCAAGCAGCCTGTGGCCCGATTGCGAGAGTTTCTTATAAAGGTATGAATCAGCGATTCTTCCTTGGGTACATTCTCCTCCTGGGTGGGTATAGATTAGCACAGACACCCTGTAAGCAGCTTATCCCGACCTGCAGGGAAGCATACATGGAGGACTTTCAATGGGATGGGCGTTACTGGCGGGCTGAACTGTACGGAGGGGAAACCGCTGAGATTTACTACACTTTCTTTCGGGGACTTCGGTATCGGCTTATCCCGTGTGGCAGTTCCTCTACTCAATCACCTCCACACCTGCGCATTTACAATGCCAATCGTACCCTTCTTTTAGATACCCGCCAGCAGGGTGAGCGCCGTCACTGGGATTTAGAACTGAGTAGTACGCAGCTTCTCGTGATTGAGCTGTATTATCCGACGGGGGAGGGGTGTGCGGCGCTATTGGTGGGGCATCGGGTACCGATGGTGGAGGCTTCAGCTCGCTGAGAAGGCTACCTTTGTAGGGTGATTCTGTGGTGGATTGCTTCTGCTTTTATTGGAGCTCTCGCCGTCCTTCTTTTCCCCAAGCGATGGGTGTGGCAGGTGGCTACACTCTTTTCGCTGGGAATGGGCGGCTGGATTCTTTACGAATACCTTTTGCGAGCTCCTTTAGAGGTGACCCATGGGCTGAGTACCCTACAATTTAGACTTGCATGGTGGGGGTTCCCTACCTCGGAGGGGTGGACTGCTCGGTACAGTATTCAACTCTTTTTCGCTACCGACGGGACTGCGCTTTGGCTTGCACTCGCAGTAAGCCTGATTTGTCTCATTCTCAGTTTCTGGCCTGGCTGGATGCTTTCACAGCCACGACTTCAAATGGCTGCTTTTCTCTCTCTGCAAGGATTAACTCTCTGGACTATATTTGCCTACGACCTTATCTCGTTCTATGTGGGATTTGAAGCGGTACTCCTGCCGACTTATTATCTCATTCTGACTCTCAGTGGAGGGTCAGCGGAAGGACGACGCACTGCCTTGGAGTTTCTGCTCTATACTCTTTTCGGCTCGGTCCCCATGCTTGGGGGCATCTTATATGGCGCTTCTGAAATGAGCCGCCTCAATGGCTTCCCTATTACGATGAGCTACTATGACTGGCTCAAGTATCCTCTACCGACGGAGACCCAGGTAATAGTATATTTGACATTTATTCTTGCTTTTTGGGTGAAGTTAGGGCTTTTTCCATTGCATGGATGGGTTTTGAGTTTATATAAGCATGCGCCGCTTAGTTTAGTGGTGTTTTCTTCAGCACTTTTGACCAAATTAGGAGCAATTGCGTGGCTGCGATGGGCACCTGCCTTCCCACAGGCTCATTTTCTGCTCGGTCCGTATATAGGGGGGCTTTCAGCTATTTCTCTTTTAGGAGCAGGCTTAGGAGCCTATTTCCAGAAAGACCTTCGCAGCTGGCTAGCCTTAGGGACCATATCCCACCTCAGCATGATAGGAGTGGGAGTGGCAGCCACTTCTCCAACGGCTGGCAATGGTGCTGCATGGATGATGATCAGTCATGCCCTAATAGCAGCCCTCCACCTTCTCGTTGTGAGCACCCTGATAAAGCGAAGCGGTACAGATGTTATCGCTGAGTTGAGTGGAGTAGCTAAGAACATGCCTCACTTGGCGGCGTTGTGGATGATTGCTGCCCTTGCTTCTATTGGTCTGCCGGGGCTTATTCAGTTTCCTGCCGAACTTTTGATTCTGACAGGCACCTATACTTCCTATACTCTACGGCGAGGCATCTTTATTGCTGCGCTTATAGGAGTCTTAGTCTCGGCGGTTTATACCTTGCCGGTACTTCGCCGGGTGCTTTTTGGACCCTCTCACTCCTCTTTTCCAGACCTTGAGCCAGCAGAGAAGCGCCTTCTTTGGGGACTAGGCCTTCTTTTGATTGGGCTTGGATTTGTGGCAACTCCTTTTTTGAACGAGATTCAACGCAGTATAGATCCGCTTATGCGTCTTATTCTCTTTCAGAGCTTGGGCGTTCAAAAGTAGAGCGGGGATTTCCTAAGAATCTTAGAGCTTGCAAGCTCAGGTGAGTCAGAAGCGCTGTACCTATGACTAATGCTTCTTCGCTAATGTCAAATTCAGGAGTATGGACGGGGAAGTGGGTCTGAGGGGAGTCACCTGCGGTTCCGAGGCGAATGAAGCAGGCGGGGACTTTCTGACTGTAGAAGGCGAAATCCTCAGAACTTAGCCAGAGAGGGACTTCTTGTATCTTCTCTGATCCTATGAGGGCTGAAGCCCATTGATGGGTCAGAGTAGTGAGGAAGCGGTCATTGATCAGCACAGGATAGCCTGAGAACCACTTCACTTCGGCGGTGAGTCCCCAATTAGCAGCTGTGTGGCAAGCTACGGTATGAATAAGGCGCTTAAGGTATTGGCGACTCTCCTCATCAAAGGTGCGAAGAGTGCCAGCTATATCTGCGTGCGTAGGTATGATATTAGGAGCTGTTCCCGCATGGAAGCACCCGAAAGTAAGAACAGTAGGAGAGCGAGGGTCAGTAGCTCGGCTCACTACCATCTGAAGTTCTGTGATGAGATAAGCTCCCACGGCGATTGGATCGCCAACGAGGTGAGGATAAGCTGCATGTCCGCCCTTCCCAGTAAGTTTGATATAAATCTCATCGCTGGCAGCCATGAAGGGCCCAGCGCGCAGACCTATGGTTCCGACTGGCAGTTGAGGCGTTACATGGAGAGCCCAGATGGCTTGAATAGGGACTTCCTCAAGGATACCCTCCTGAATCAGTAGAGAAGCCCCTCCCGGAGCTTTTTCTTCGCCCGGCTGAAAAATGAATCGGATGCCTCCTTGCCAGTGAGTTCGCTGCTCCCAGAGAAGATGAATTGCTCCTAAGAGGATGGCCATGTGAGCGTCATGTCCGCAAGCATGCATGTACCCTGGATTCTGAGAACGGTAGGAATGTTGAGATTTCTCTTCTATCGGTAGAGCATCCATGTCAGCTCGGAGAGCAATCCATGGACCCTTTGGATTTGTGATGAGGTCGGCGATGAGGCCAGTTTGGGCAGCTGTTTTCAGGCGGAGCTCAGGGAGGGAAGAGAGGGTAGAAAAAAGAAACGCTTGAGTTGCTCGTTCTTCAAAGGACGGTTCAGGGTACTGGTGAAGGTGGCGACGCCAAGCGATAAGCTGGGGAAAGTATCGTCGAGCTTCCTCAAGGAGATTGCTCACTCTACAAAAGTGGCTACTTTTGCTCAGTGCGGCAGCTTTTGGAGCGGTATCTGGCTCGGCACTTTCATTTAGAAGAGGTCCTGGAGCTGGACATCCTCCCTTCTCCCACTGCAGCGCCCCCCCTTCGTCTTCGGTATCGCCTCATGGCCCGCCTCCTTCGGTATGCGCCTCATGTCTTAGGGGCGCTCATTCTTCTCTTTCTGATTAATCAGCGCTGGAGTTTTCTACCTGATCAGTATGCCAGCTGGTATGAGATAGGGTATGTGCTGGCGGTTACCGGTTTAGTGGGATATGGAACAAACTGGCTTGCTATCAAGATGCTATTTCATCCTCGCAAGCCCAGACCTATTTGGGGGCAAGGGCTTGTCCCTGCTTACAAGATGCGGATTGTAGAGCGCTTTAGCGAAGCTATCAGCCGCTATATCTTGAATGAGGATGTTCTTCAGCGTGTGCTTCATGAAGCAGGTGTAGCTCAAAAGTTGGCAAATGCTCTTACAGAGGGCACATCTAGCTTACTGAACGACCCTGAGTTTAGAGAAGAGATAATCAAGGGTGGAAAGAAGGCACTTCAGCGCCTGGTGGAAGATCCGACCCAGCAGCGCCGACTTATTCAGGTAATTGATAGCCGGCTTCTTCAGATTGTACCTTCTGGGATTGCGGGGAGCCTTTTCCGTTCCTATCGTCAGCTCAATGAGAAAGGCTACAAAGAAGTCCTAGCCCGAACCGTTCTTTCTATTCCAGATGCATTTGAAGAGGCGGTACGAGGTTTCAATCCCTCCCAGGAGGAAGTGCGACAGGCGATTCTCAGCCACACCAGTGAATTAGAGGCTCTTTTGACCGATATTATCCGTTCAATCATCAGCCGCATTCCCCTCTATCCAATCATTTATAACCAGCTAGCTGCTTTTGATGAGAGGCAATTGGAGCGGCTTTTCCTTTATACGACGAGCGAACACTTAGAGTTTATTCAAAACTTGGGTGCGCTTTTAGGAGTACTTGCTGGGGTCTTTATCATGAATCCCTGGCTCTCTCTGACGGGGGCTATCCTGACGATTGGGGGCCTGTGGATTCTGGACGAGCTTCTTTACTGGTGGCAACATCGTCGGCGTGCCTAATCGGTGGGTCCGTTACATTGCTGGTGACCCCGACCTTGCTGCCCTCTTACCTTGGAATTGGCGGGATCCCCCATGGGAGATAGTTATTCAACTCCGATCCCACTTTCCCACAGAAAGGGAGGCTTTAGTAGAGGTTCTCCTCCTACAAAATGCGGACTTCCTTCAGAGTGATCCTCTTCTGCATGAGAATATCAAGTCTTTAGCGCATCCTACTACTTTCACGGTAACGACGGGGCAACAGCCGGGGTGGCTAACGGGAGCTTTTTATACGCTAATTAAGGCGGTTCATGCCGTTCAACTTGCTCGGCAGCTCAATCTCCTCTTTCAAGGGCGCTATCGCTTTGTGCCGGTCTTTTGGATAGCAGGCGAAGATCATGATGCGAAAGAGGTGTGTCAGATTGCCCTTGGGTGGGATAAGGTGCTGCAATATGAGGGTGTATTCCATGGGGCTGTAGGGCGTCATTGTATCCAGGAAGCTTTCCCAGAAGAGGCTCAAAACCTTGCCTTGCAGCGCTATTGGATGCCAGGGAAGAGATGGGAAGTTGCCTTTCGGGAGAGCATGCAGGCTCTTTTTTCTGGTACTGGATTAGTTTGGCTCTCTCCGGATGACCCTGTTCTCAAAGCCCTCGCTCTTCCCCTCTGGGTTCGTGAGATTCAAGAGAAGGTGGTATATCATGCTCATCGCCTTGCCGTTTCCGTTCTTGAGCGTATGAGGGAGAAGCCACGACTTTCACCTCGGCCGATTAATCTCTTTTGGTTGGATTCTGCAGAACGGCGGTATCCTGACTCTACTGAGGAGCGAAGCCTATTGAAAGCTGCCTATGAGCGTCCTGAGCGTCTGAGTCCAAATGTGCTGATGCGCCCTCTCTATCAAGAATATATCCTTCCTAATGTAGCCTATGTAGCAGGTCCTAATGAGGGGGCTTACTGGATGGAGCTTTTGCCTGTCTTTACGGCTTTTGAGATTCCGATGCCGGTTGTTTATCCAAGGGGTCATGTGCGTGTTTTGCCCTCAGAGATGCCGCCTTTGCCCTCGCCTTTGACCCCCTTCCATCTTTGGCAGCTCTCTCAAGGACGCTTGAGAAGCCTTCTTGCAGAGCTGTGGGGAGAGCCAATTTTAAGGGAAGTAATGGGGTGGTGGCAGACTCATCGTCCTTCTGTAGAAGGGCTGAAGGAGAAACCTTTTCTTCAATCAGCAGTGAAAAATTTTCACCGCTTTTGGAATCAGTGGGGTAAGACTTTGCGTCATGCTGCTCTCAAACAGGCTTACTTAATTTATCGTGAGCCAATTGAAAGGGTGCTGCGCTATAGGGAGGCGGTTGAACCGGAGGGACAGCTTCAGGAGCGTACACTCAACATTCATGCTTTTGATCCGATGTATCCTGAAGTATGGTTCCAAAGATTTCTTAGGGAGGTAGAGCTCCAGCCAGGGGAATGGGTGCATTATTTTAGCAATCGTGAAAGCTCTACTTGTGAGAATATGACAGAGGCTCCTTAGATATACTACTTTTGCTCTGTGAATGGAGTGGAACTACTTTCGCCTCCTCTTCTCCAGCTTTTGAAGCGCTTAGATCGGGCATTGGAAGGGCAGCGTCGAACTCTTCTTCTGGCTCGTCGGCGGTTTCTGAAGAAGCTTCCTGACCCCTCGTCTACGATTCGTCGTGGAGCATGGCAGGTGCGTCCTCTTCCCCTTCCTCTTCAGAAGCGACAAGTAGAAATCACAGGTCCTGCTGACCCCAAGATCATTATCAATGCGTTACATTCAGGAGCGGATGTCTTTATGGCAGATCTGGAAGATGCCGCTACGCCAGCCTGGGAGGTTCAACAGCGAGGACAGGTGGCCCTCTATCATGCCGCTCGCGGACAGCTTCGCTATGAAAGTCCTGAGGGGAAGGTGTACGTCTTAGACCCTGACTATCAGACCCTTCTTTTTGTTCGTCCCCGAGGACTCCATCTGAGAGAAAGGCATTATCAAATAGAGGGACGGCCAATAGCTGCCAGTTTTTTTGACACAGCTGTCTTTTTGTACCACAATGCTGAGGTCCTCCTTAAGCGGGGAGCTGGCCCCTACCTGTATATTCCGAAGCTTGAGAGCGCAGCGGAAGCTCGCCTCTGGGCGGATCTACTGACTTTATGTGAGTCCTTTCTGGGCTTGCCACTGGGGACAGTTCGCATCACCGTGCTCATAGAAACCTTTCCAGCCGCTTTTCAAATGGAGGAAATCCTATATGAGCTGCGAGAATACATCGCTGGACTGAATGCAGGGCGGTGGGACTATTTATTTAGCATTATAAAGACCTACCAATACAGGAAGGACTTTCTTTTTCCTGAGCGAGAGAAGCTGACGATGGAGCAGCCTTTCATGCGAGCATATGCAGAGGAAGTGGTGCGAGCTGCTCATCGGCGAGGGGCACTGGCGATTGGAGGGATGTCTGCCTTTATCCCTGACCGTAAAAATCCTGAGCTAAATGCTCGGGCTTTTGAGCAGGTCAAAGCCGATAAAAGCCGTGAAATCGCTCAAGGGTTTGATGGGGCTTGGGTGGCTCATCCTGATCTTGTTCCAATAGTTAAGGAACTTTTCAAAGAAGGTCTGGGAGGTCGCCCTAACCAACTTCATCAGATTCCGAAGGGGGAGTTTGATCCCTCAGCGCTTCAAGCTTTTCCTGAGATATCGGAGGAGGGACTTTCGCTTGCTAGCCTTCGGCGAAATGTAGAGGTAGCCCTTTTGTACCTCTCTGCATGGCTGCGCGGTCAAGGTGCAGTCGCTCTCTTCAACCTCATGGAGGACACAGCGACAGCGGAAATCGCTCGTGCTCAGTTATGGCAATGGCTCCATGCAAAAAATCCCCCCTCTATTGCTGGTTCCACAGAAGTAGTTTCGTATCTCCTCTATGAGAAGCTGATTCAAGAGAGTTCTCAAGCCTATCCCGAAGTTTCTGCAGAGGCGGTTCAATTCCTGCGGGAGCTCGTATATTCGCCCCGTTTTATTCCATTTCTTACGAGCTATGGGTATGGGAAATATGTACGCTAAGCGAGAGTGGAAGCACCGAGTAGAGGAGCTTCAGCGGCAGTGGCAAGATTCACCTCGTTGGAAAGGGATCATTCGCCCTTACAGCGCTGAGGATGTGATTCGGCTGCGAGGCTCATATGATTTAGTGTATCCGATAGCAGAGCGAGGGGCTTCTCGGCTATGGGAAGCCCTCCATACACAGCCCTGGGTGGCCGGCTTGGGAGCACTGACGGGTCTGCAAGCAGTCCAAGAAGTAGAAGCAGGACTTCTTTCCATCTATGTGAGTGGGTGGCAAGTAGCTGCTGATGCAAATCTCGCTGGTCAGACCTATCCTGACCAAAGCCTCTATCCTGTGGGGAGTGTGCCTGCCCTCGTGCATCGTATCAATCAGGCCCTGCTACGGGCTGATCAAATTGAATACATGCGATCGCCTGAAACTGGCACTAAACGAGACTGGCTTGTGCCCATCGTCGCTGATGCAGAGGCGGGCTTCGGCGGAAACCTCAATGCTTTTGAGCTGATGAAAATGATGATTGAAGCAGGGGCTTCAGCAGTGCATTTTGAAGATCAGCTCTCATCAGCAAAAAAATGCGGGCACTTGGGGGGTAAAGTTCTTGTTCCTACTCGAGAAGCCATTCAGAAGCTCATTGCAGCGCGTTTGGCTGCCGATGTGATGGGGGTACCTACCCTCTTGATTGCTCGGACAGACGCAAATAGTGCCACGCTCCTCACTTCAGACATTGACCCAGCAGATGAGCCTTTTATTCGGAAAGACCGTCAACGCTCCAGTGAGGGCTTCTATTACATTCGTTCAGGGTTAGAAATGGCAATCGCGCGAGCCCTCTCCTACGCTCCTTATGCAGATATCCTCTGGTGCGAAACCGCAACCCCTGACTTGGGCGAAGCCCGAGAATTTGCTCAAGCGATTCGAGCACAGTATCCTGAGAAGCTCTTAGCTTATAACTGCTCCCCTTCTTTCAACTGGAAAAAGCATCTCACACAAGCCGAGCTGATTACCTTTAGGGAAAAGCTGGCTGAACTTGGATATAAGTACCAATTTATCACCTTGGCTGGCTTTCATGCTCTCAATCTCAGCATGTTTGAGCTGTCGCTTGCCTACATGGAGAAGGGAATGGCTGGCTATTCAGAGCTGCAAGAGCGAGAATTTGCCCTGCAGGAGAGAGGTTTTCGTGCTGTGAAGCATCAAGCTTTTGTAGGGACTGAATACTTTGATCTGGTTCAGCTCACTATCACGGCGGGGCAGAGTGAGCTGACAGCGATGGAAGGATCAACAGAAAAGGCACAGTTTTAGAGAAGACCCCTTAGGTACCTGACGAAGACGGCAGGTAGTATTGGGCGGAGGATGGGAGCCTCTTTGGGGTGGG
>JANXAJ010000044.1 GCA_025062295.1 Bacteroidia bacterium
AAAACAATATTATTTTTTATTAATTTTATTTTTTTTTTGTTTTTTTTTTGTTTGGGGCCTCTCCACCACCGCGGCGTCGCCCCCCCCCCCGCCAAAAAATTCCCACAAGCAACGCGCTCCCCACCCCAGAAAAGAACCCATCTCATCCAAACTCAGCTAAGAGAGCCAAATTCTTTCCCAAGGAAATAATTCATTTGCTTGTGCCACCATGGCCAGTCGTGAACCACATCCAGACCCCAAATATCTACCCAAGCCGGAATGCCCTTCCTCTCTAAAATCTGTCCCATAAGTCGGGTCTGAGTGAGCATTGGCTCTTCCCATGCTCCTTGGCCGACACACAGAATAATTCGCTTTTGACGCAGTTCATTTACGTAGAAAGGATCCTCCAAGTTAGGCAGGAACCACAGGGGACTATTCAGATACACAATCTCATCGCTGTATTCCCCAAGAAAGGTTGAAAGTTCGTAGATTCCACTCAGAGCAATTACCCCTCCGAATTTGTGAGGAAAGCGAAAAAGGAAATTCGCCGCATGATAGGCGCCCATGCTCACGCCCGTCGTCCAGATGGGAGCGGAAGTCAGACGCTGTATCAGAGGCAGAACTTCATCTATGATATAATGCACATACGCTTCATATTGCTGGCTCCGAGCCTGAGGTGGTAAGACCCTAGAGGTCCAACTTTCAGCATCATAACTATCTACCGTGAAGAATTGCACTTTTCCTTCCTCAATGAAGGATTGAATACTAGATATAAGCCCAAAATCCTCTAAATTTCTATGATTTCCTTCTTGAGCTGGAAAAGCTAAGAAAGGAATCCCTCTCTCTCCATATCGATTCAGTCCCATCTCTTTCGCTAGAGCTGGAACCCACCAATGATAGTGTGAGATGGTCATAGCGTGAGTCTTTTTTGGGCAAAAGAAGCTAATTCCAGCATTTCGTCTTTGTCGGTAGTCCGAATCACATAGTGATGATCTCCCATAGCTGCACGAAAGAGGGGGTTAGTCGGTGCTTCATAGAGGAGCTTTGGCTGAAGTCTCCGAATAACCTCTTCGTGAGTATGCGAGTAGCCAATAGAATGCTTGCGGGAGATGTAACAGGCATAGTATTTTGGTGGAGGAAGGGGATCAATCGGCTGTCCTAAAATGACCGCTGCCCAGAGCTTGTACAAATCTATATCATGAGCAAAGTTGAAAAGGTCTATACTTGGATAGCCCGGCGGACGCATATTCACCTCCAAGGGATAAAGCCGACCCTCAGAAGAACGAATAAACTCAAAATGAAAGAATCTGGCACGGATTCCGTATTCCTGAACTATCTTGGGTCCTATCTCGGACAGATCAGATGGAATTTCACGCTGAACATAGTAAAAAATATCAGAGTCCTCATTAACTACTTCAGCAACTCCCTTACTATACTCCATCGAAGCGGCAAATATGATCTTTCCTTCTCTATCAACCAGCCCGTCATACGTTTGGATAGTTCCCGTGATAAACTTCTCTATGAGGTAGCCTGGGCGAAAAACAAGTCGGAACTGCTGAAGTTGGTCTTGATTTGAGAGCCTATAGGTAGAAGCAGAGCCGACGCCTTTATCAGGCTTAGCGATGATGGGAAATCCGTGTTTTTCCACGAATGCTTCAATCTCATGAAAATCCTTAGCGAGGGTTCCTGGAATAGGCTCAATACCTGCTCGTTGAAAGTAGGTTTTCATCATGCTTTTTTGCTGGAAGGCTGGAAGATCAGCTGAGCGTGGTCCCGGGAGATTTAGCTCATCTCGTATACGAGCTTCCAAGGCGAGCCAGTACTCATTGAAAGAATCTACACCTTGAAGGGGCCCTACAGCATGGACAAGAGCATGAACCGCCTTCATAACCACATCGGTGTGATGAAGGTCCCCTACCGATTCATAATGATGGAGGGATTGAGCCACGTGAGGAGGCAAATGATGAAGAGGAGGACCGCCGATTCCTGTAGCTACCCCCCCGAGCAGTTTAAGATTCCATGCAAAAAGATGATAGTTCGGCGGAAATTCTGGGGAGAGAAAAAGCCAGGTCATGAGGTACAAAACTACATCCTCAGTCTGGCACTGGATCGTAGCCGGAAGTGCCCCAAGGGTGGCACCGGCTCAAGCGGCAGAGAGCTAGCCATCCCCCTTTGAAAAGACCGTGCCTGCGCAAAGCCTGAATAGCATACTCAGAGCAGGTTGGAGAATGACGACAACTCGGAGGAAAGTAAGGCGAGAAGAGATATTGATAAAGGCGAATAAGGGCTATCAACATCCCTCGTACCATGCTTCCGTAGCTTGAGAGTAGAGATTTTGCATTTGTCGTTGAAGGAGAGGAAGGGAAGGAATTAGAGGGCTGTGCCACTGCCAGAGCAGCCACATCTGCCCACAGGGAAGTCGGCTCAAAAACCACTCTTTTTGAAGCCGGTAAGCTTCCCAGAGGCGACGCCGAATCCTATGACGATGGGTAGCTCTTCGGACAATCTTTTTTGGGACAGCAAAGGCAACTTGAAGGGGAGGATAGCCTAAATTCAGAAGAAAACCTACAGCATAGAGACGAAGGGGACCCTCTTCCTTCTTTCGAGCTAAACGAAAGAGGAGGTTAAAGGTTTTGCGTCCGCGCAGGCGTTCTACGCGAGGAAGAGATTGGGCGCTAATAAGGCTTTCCTGCAATAGTACTGCTGACAGTGAGGACATGGCGCCCCTTCGCTCGGCGGCGGGAAAGAATAGCCCTACCCCCTCTTGTTCTCATCCGAGCCCGAAACCCGTGCGTACGAAGCCGCTTCACACGACTGGGCTGGTAAGTTCGCTTTGGCATATTACAAAGGTACAGCCTCTCTACTTTTGTCTCATGCCAAAGCGTATTCTCATTACTGGTGCTTCAGGGTTTATCGGTTCTCATCTGTGCGATCGCTTTTGGGCAGAAGGCTTTGAAGTAATTGCCATGGATAACCTCTCCACAGGCAGCTTAGAGAATATCGCTCACCTCTTTGGACGACCTCGCTTCACCTTCATGCAATATGACGTTACAAATTTTGTCCATGTTCCGGGAAACTTGGATTATATTCTGCACTTTGCCTCTCCTGCAAGCCCAGCGGACTATCTTCGAATGCCGATTCAAACTCTAAAGGTTGGCGCAATAGGAACGCATAAGTGTTTAGGCTTAGCTCGGGCAAAAGGGGCAACGATCCTTTTAGCTTCTACTTCTGAAGTCTATGGAGATCCCTTAGAGCACCCTCAGAAAGAGAGTTACTGGGGAAATGTCAATCCAATCGGCGTGCGAGGCGTGTATGATGAGGCAAAACGCTTCATGGAAGCCATGGCGATGGCTTATCATCGGACTCATGGTCTCTCTATCCGAATCGCTCGCATATTCAACACCTACGGTCCCCGAATGCGATTAGATGATGGACGAGTCCTCCCCAATTTTATTAGTCAAGCTCTCCGAGACGAGCCTCTTACCGTCTATGGCGACGGAAGTCAAACCCGCAGCTTCTGCTACATAGACGATCTTGTGGAGGGAATTTTTCGTCTTTTGCTGCATACGGACTATCCCTATCCCGTTAATCTGGGCAATCCCGAGGAAGTGAGCATTTTATCATTTGCTCGAGAGATTTTGGAGCTAATTCCGAATTCTAAGAGCCAGATCACTTTTTGCCCACTGCCCGAGGATGACCCGAAGGTCCGTCGCCCCGATATCAGCTTAGCTCAGGAGCTTTTGAAGTGGGAACCGCAGGTTCCCCGGCGCAAGGGACTTCAGCAGAGCATAGCTTACTTTCAGCAAAAACTCATGGCAGCATGATTCCTTATCAGATTGAATCCCTTCCTCTCAAAGATGCACTCCTCCTCCATGTACCCCGTCATATGGATCAGAGAGGATTCTTTTTGGAAGCATTTCGTCAAATGTACGCACACCACCTCCATCTCCCTGTTTTCGTTCAAGACAATGTATCCTTTTCTATTCAAGGCGTTCTTCGGGGACTTCACTTTCAGAAGCCTCCTTCCCCCCAAGCGAAGCTGGTTACAGTTTTGAGAGGACGCATCTGGGATGTGATTGTGGACTTGAGACCAAGCTCACCCTCTTACAGACGGTGGCATGGAATTACCCTGACAGACAGGGAAAAATACCTCACGTGGATATACGTGCCTGTGGGATTTGCTCACGGATTCTATGTGGAATCAGAAGAAGCCTTAGTATGGTACAAGTGCTCAGCTCCATACGAGCCTTCTTTAGATGGGGGATGGCGCTGGAACGATCCGACTTTCCAGATTGAATGGCCATGCAAGGAAACTCCTATATTGTCTGCAAAAGACGCTCAACTTCCATTTTTTAGTGATAAAGAAAATCCATTTAGAGACCTATGAAAGGCATTATCTTAGCTGGCGGGGCAGGTACTCGCCTCTACCCAATGACTCAGGTCATTACGAAGCAGCTTCTGCCAATCTATGATAAGCCAATGGTATATTACCCCCTCAGTACGCTGATGTTGGCGGGGATTCGGGAGATCTTAATTATCAGCACGGCTCAAGACCTCCCTCACTTTGAACGGCTGCTAGGGAATGGGGAGAAGCTGGGGCTTCAGCTTAGCTACAAGGTTCAACCGCGTCCAGAGGGAATTGCCCAAGCCCTTATCTTAGCTGAGGAGTTTCTACAAGGCGATAGCTGCGCTCTCATCTTAGGAGATAATCTTTTTCATGGGAGTGGCCTTCAGGCTTTTTTGGAGAGCTGTAGTAAACTAGAAAAAGGCGCGCTCATTTTCGCTTATCCAGTCCATGATCCCCAACGGTATGGCGTAGTGGAGTTTGACAAACACGGACGTGTACTCAGTATAGAAGAAAAGCCCGCCCACCCGCGCTCCTCTTATGCTATACCTGGGCTCTACTTCTATGATGGAAAGGCTCCAGCTTTAGCTCGGACTCTCAAGCCCTCTCAACGAGGCGAACTAGAGATTACCGACCTAAACAAGCTTTATTTAGAGCGGGGAGAGTTGCAAGTTCGTCAAATGCCAAGGGGCTTTGCCTGGCTTGATACAGGCACGCCGCGCAGTCTCTTGGAGGCAAGCCTTTTTGTCCAAGTGATTGAAGAGCGACAAGGGCTCAAAATCGGCTGCATAGAAGAGGTAGCCTTTCGGCGGGGTCTGATTAATTTAGAGCAGCTGCGCCGCCTCGCTGAGGCTTATGCGAAAACACCTTATGGTCAATATCTCCTGCGCGTCGTGCAAGAGGCAGGCTAAGCCCTCATAATTTCCATCCCACAGTGAGACTCCATTCCGAGCCTCGGACAAATCGGAAGATGATGTCCTCTCTCCGAGAGATGCGTCCATTTAGGTCGCTATCTTGCCGATAGACAAAGGGAGTATTCAAAAGGTCACGAATTTGGAACTGAAGGTAGAATCGCTTGCCCAAAAGCCGTCGAAGGCTGATATCCCAAACAGGACGCGGCATTTCAAAGATGCTAGGATTGAAGTTGTCTCCCACCCACCATAAACGCGGACCGATGAGTTGAGCTGCGTGAGCAGCTTCCCATCGCCCATCCAGAGATTGGTAAAAAATTATCATGTTGAGTAGGTAAGGCGCCTGTCCTTGGAGGGGACGAAAGCGAGCTTGAGAAGGCGGTGTGCCTGATACGGAGCCTTCTACTGCCGCTCCCATATCTACCTGACTCCAGATGTAGGCTGCATTCGTAAGGAGAGTCCAACGCCGCCCAAGCCGCAAACGGACCTCCCCTTCTACCCCGATCAGATGGGCTGTAGGAGCATTCCCAAATACAACCGTCGGCTGATCCGCTCCCCGCAAGATATATGTCTCTATGGGGTTGCGGATATGCTTGTAAAAAGTACCTACAGCTATGAGTTGGTCTAAGGAAGGCGTTAGCTCATACCGCACATCCAGATTGTCTAGAGAGGCGGGTCGGAGCGAAGGATTCCCTGCCTGCTGTACCTCTAAAGCAAAATTGTAGTAGAGAAAAGGGGCTAGTTCCCGGAGGGCAGGACGATTCAATGTCCGACTATAAGCAAGCCGGAGCTTATGGTTGTCTGTCAGCATGTATCCCAAGTTTAGGAAGGGCATTAGCAGAGGGAAAGGCGTTTTTACATCCACTGGCGCTGTCGCCGTGGCAGACTTAAGCCGCTGTTCGGTGTATTCATACCGCAGTCCCCCATGG
Organism: Bacteroidia bacterium; assembly: GCA_025062295.1. Lineage (GTDB taxonomy): Bacteria > Bacteroidota > Bacteroidia > SpSt-205 > SpSt-205 > SpSt-205. The sequence continues at coordinate 6,165 of JANXAJ010000044.1, forward strand.
AAAGAAAGAGGACCTACTCTTCTCTCAGCAGAGATATAGGCAGCTCCAGCAATCTGCTCAGCTGCATATTTGTCTGTGGGGTTTGTTCCTTCCCTCAGGCGCAATCCATTCAGATTCTCTCCCTGAAAAGCTTGCTCAATCGGCAGAGCAGTCCAGTATTGAACAAAAGCAGGCGAGGCTGTGGATGGAATGGTATAAGAAAACCACCGTGCCCAGTAATCCCGAGTAATCCGCTCAACTTGAAAACCTGAGACCCACTTCCATTTGGCTATATCCGCTAAGAGGGCAAGCTGAGCAGTGCCCCCAAATTGACGAAGCTGACTGAAAAAGCGAGCCGCATCAAAAGTAGTAGGACCGGGAGGCACTACGATGCGATACACAGTATCTCCTGTATTGAGGACTGTCCGCACGCGACGGTAGTCAGGCTCGTCCCTCAGTGTAGCATTACCCCCTACATCCCATCGCAAACTTACTCTCTCAGAGAAACGATGCGTCCCACCAGTCTGGAGCGTAGCTAAAGTACGAGCCAGATACTGCATACTATAGTTTCGGAAAGGAATTTCTGCCCCTCGCTGATAAAACGAGAAACCTTCTCGGATAATAGTTTCATCCTCAGTCAGCCGAGCAGCAAAAGAGCTAAGCTCAATTTGGTGACCAGGGGCAGGCATCCAGAGAAAGTTGGCAAATCCAAAAGCACGCATCATTTGAGTGGTCTGGAAGTCTTCATAACTGAAGAGCTTGGCGTTGACTCCGGGTTGTAATACGAGTACCTCATACCGATTGCGTCGGATACGCATCGTCTGAAAACTGCGGCTGTAGGCTACACCGAGATTGAACCAAAATTTCGGAGAAAGCGGCAGCCCATAGGAAAATGAAAGCTGACCCCCAGGCCCTACACTTGACACGCGCCGAGATTGGAAGTTGGGAGGTAAGCGGAGCATCCATTTCTGGGACTCTGTCAGTGAGACGCCGTTCAGATCTGGAGGGAAACCCGATGGAAGCGCCCGAACTGTCACACCCCCACCCCATAGATCAGAGGGGTTTCGGATGTTGAAAACTCCTGATTGAAACGTAGTTCCATGAATATACGCCACCCGGCTCTGGACATGAAAAGCGGGCTTATCACTGCTGCGTCGAGTGATAATTTCTACCAATCCCCCCCCGAAGTCTCCGCTTTGATGGGCAGAAGGTGTCTTATAGACCCGAACCTGATCAATAATACCTGCAGGAAAGAGCTCAAGGTCAAATGCTCGGCTGTCAGGCTCTGTACTTGGAGCAGGAAGTCGATTCAAGAGCACTGAGTTATAGCGTTCATTCATGCCCCGAATGACAAGGAATCGCCCATCATTGAGAGAGACACCTGTAACCCGACTCAGGACAGCGGCGGCTGTTCGGTCTGGTGTTTGCTGGATGATTTGAGCAGAGAGTCCTGTGGCTATTTGCGGCAGTTGATGAAGGGCTGAGAGAAGGGCAACTTCCGTTCGGCTCTCCTGAGCTGCAGTGATGACCACTGCTTCCTGGGTCACACCCTCAGGTTTCAGAATAGCCTCCACAAGCGGTGCTGTGCGAGCCGTTACTGGCAGTTTGTATGGCTCATATCCCATGTAGCGCACCTCTATCCAAAGGGTCTCTGCCGATGCAGGCAAGGCAAGCACAGCCACGCCTAAAGAATCTGTCAAAGCTCCTTGAAGTCCACCCTTGAGCGGCACGACAGTAGCTCCCACCAGTGCCTCCTGCGTCTGAGCATCTCGTACTACTATCCGATATCGCCGCAAGGAGGATTGGGCATACAGCGTAAAAGAAAGGAGCCCCACCACTACTCGCCACATGTTACAAAAGACACAGACGAGTGTAAAGAAGAGGTAAAATACGAAAGCTAAGTGCTGCTTGCTAAGGTAAGCTCTTCCAAGAATAAGCCCGGTTTGCTTAATTTTGATTGTGCGGTATGCATGGATTCTCGTAGGATTCAGGCTTTTAATTGCACAGATAGGATATGTAGAGGAAGGGGAAGCCTCCTATTATGCTCCCAGCTTTCATGGTCGGCGGACTGCCTCTGGCGAAAAGTACGACCGGCAAGCAATGACGGCTGCTCATCGCACCTTACCTTTCGGTACCTTTGTCCGAGTAACAGATCAAACTAATGGACGAAGCGTCGTAGTGCGTATCAATGACCGAGGACCTCATCGACCAGGACGGATTATTGACCTCTCAGAAAAAGCAGCTCGAGAGCTCGGATTAATTGAAAAAGGCATCACTCGGGTGCGATTAGAGGTGACTCAAGTGCCTGCTCCCATAGAACCCATTCCATCCCCCTTGTCTCCATTCTACACCACTGACGGCAAAACTCTCCAGCCCAAACCATACGGAGTGCAGATAGGAGCCTTCTCCGACGAGAATAATGCCCGAGTTTTAGCGCGTAATGCAGCGAATGAGGTTAGAGTCATTGTCTTCATATGGAGGGCTGAAGTGAAGGGGCGCCCTCTTTTTCGGGTCGTTGCAGGACATTTTGAGCGTCGCGAAGAGGCTCAAAAGCTCAGAGACCGCCTCAAACGCGACGGATGGCAAGCCTTCGTTGTACATTTGTCTGTATGAATGATAGCCGAAGCAGTGGCGGTTTCTGGGCATTTCTTGCAGGGGTAGCTGTTGGCACCCTTGTCGGCATCCTCATAGCCCCTGATAGTGGGGTCAATACACGGCGCCGTCTCCGCAAAAAGATTAGCGAGTATTGGAATGCGCTACGCGGCCGTCTCTCTGGCTCAGATTACAGTCCTTCCTATGAGGAAGTGCGACAGAAAGCCTTCATGGAGAGTGGCCTCCGTCCAGACGAATATAAAAAGGCAGAACAGCTCCTTCTGGAAATAGAGGGGCTCTTAGGAGAGGTGCGAAGTACAGCTTCATAAACCTTATCTTTGCAGTAGGTATGCGAGTACTCGTCGGCATGCTGGTAGTTTTGTGGGCTGCATGTAGCACAGTAAGTAAAAAAGAGGACACAACCAATCAAACTGCAATCTCACCCTCAGGGACTGTAAGCGAAGGGAGCCAGCCCTCCTCTCCTTCTCAGGAAGCCACCGCCAAAATCGAGTTTGACAAGATGGAACATGATTTTGGCAAAATTCGGGAAGGAGAGAAAGCCTCTTATCGATTCAGGGTTCGGAATCCAGGAACTATTCCCCTTCGCATCACCGATGTCAAGCCCTCCTGCGGCTGCACTGTGCCAGCTTGGACGAAAGACCCTATTCCTCCAGGTGGAGAAGGGTTCGTAGAAGTAGTATTTGACTCTCAAGGACGCTCTGGCGAACAGATGAAAACAGTGACCGTATTTGCTAATACAGACCCTCCCACACATATTCTTCGGTTTCGGGGACTCGTGGTATCGGAAAAGCAATGAAAGCTATGATCTGGGCTGATACTAATCCTGGAGGACTGGGCGGGGGACCTCTTTTGATTCAGCTTCTATTTCTGGTAGGAATATTTGTAGTCTTTTACTTCTTTTTGATTCTACCGCAACGGCGTCAGCAAAAGCGAGAACTTGAATTCAGAAATTCTCTTAAGAAGGGGGACAAAGTCGTAACTACTTCTGGCATCTATGGGGAGATTATATCAATAGAAGGCGATACTCTCCTCTTGGAAGTAGACAAGAATGTCAAAATTCGGATGGAAAAGGCAGCTATTCGTTCATATGCGCAGCCGTCCGAGACTAAATGAGAATTTTTTTAGCTGCTGTTGCAGGAATAGGAGGTCTGCTTTTGTGGCTTCTGATCAAGCTAGAGCGAACTTATACCATCAGTCATAAAGTATTTGTGCAGCCAGCGATAGGGAATGCCTCTGAGGTGGTATCGGTCGAGGTAGAGGGAAAAGGATATGCACTATTTTTCTGGCGGCGTATAGACACGATCTCAGTAGCCCGATTGTGCATGGACCCTCCCCGAGGAGCTGGACGAGTTTCTTTGCGATGGAATCTCTCAGAATTGAACCGCTCTGGCATATGCAAGCGTCTCAAACCCACACAGGTACGCGTACCGGTTCGGTGGGTTTTACCTGCTGGAGCTGACCTCATAGAGCCCCCTTTTTGGCGAAACGATACCGTCTGGTCTCTCACCGACAGCCTGCCGCTTCAAGAGTATGAGTTAGTGGCACAGATAGGTCGTCGCTCTTATCCTATTCCTCTACCTTCGGAGTGGGGTGTATATCCTGAGACCCTCTGGGTAGAAGCTCATGTAGCTTCTTATATCTATGCAATCACCGAAGTAGTACCCCAACCAGAGGGGGTAGATGGTTATACTCTCCTTCTACAACCCGATCAAGTCCAGGTTCGTTTCTGGATACCTCAATCTATGGCAGATAGATGGAAGCCCTCGGACTTTCAAGTCGTCGTAGATATGAACAAAGTAATGCCTGGGGATAGCTTGGTATATCCTGAGCTTAGACGGCGCCCCCCTTACGCCCGACGCATAGAAATTATCCCTTCTGCCCTTCGCTTTACAAGACTCTACTGATGCTCCTCGTTGGACTCACAGGGGGGATTGGAACAGGCAAAACTTACATTCTTCAAAGAATCGCCGTCTATGGCTACCCCACCTACAGTGCTGACCAACGAGCTAAAGCCCTCATGGAAGAAGATGCTGAGCTGAAAAAGCATATTCAAGCCCTTTTAGGGAAGGAGGCTTACACGCCTGAGGGCAAGCTCCATCGCTCATTTGTAGCTGAAAGGATTTTTCAGGATGCTTCTCTTCGCCAGAAGATAAACCAGCTTGTTCATCCTCGCACTGGCTTGGACTTTCTTCAGTGGGTAGAAGAGCGACGACAAGAAGGACACAAAGCAGTCTTCAAGGAAGCGGCTTTGACGATAGAAGCAGGTGCGTTTCAGGGCTTAGACTGCCTAGTGATGATATATGCACCGCTTCAGGTCCGACTCGAAAGGCTGCGCCGACGGGGAGACCTCTCCCCAGAGGAGACTTTCCAGCGACTCAGAGCCCAGTGGCCCGAATGGCGCAAAATTGCTTATGCCGATTTCGTAATTGTGAATGACGGCATCCTTCCTCTTGAGCCGCAGTTAGTCACTCTTTTCCAGCAGCTTCACCTTCCTCTCCCCACTACCTTTGCCTAATGTGCTAAGAGCCTATCGTTTGAATCCCTATCAGCAAAGGCGATGGGAAAACAACGCCTTCTCACCTGAAGAGCTGGAGGAGTTTATTTGGATAGATAGCTGTGATGCTAATTCTCAGACCCTCGAGAGTTTAGAGGAGCACTTTAGAATTCGCTTCCCTTCTAAACAAGAGCAAAAAGAAATAGAAGCGAGCTCTCGCTACCATGAGGAAAATGGTCAGCTTCGGATTATCCTTAGGCTAATTGAAGTGCGCCCTACTGAGGATGGGCTTACCCTTCAAGAGCAAGATTTGACCATTATCTGGTGCTTAGATCGCCTCTTCACCCACCGCACCTTAGATAGCCGAGCTTTCCAAGAGCTTGTTCGACGACTCAAAGCTAATCCTGAGCTGGGCGAATCCTCTCTCCGACTCCTTCTTGCCCTCTTTGGGCAGATTGTTGACGTGGATGCCGATAATATTGAGCTCATCTCTCAGCAAATCCATAAGCTCTCTACCAGACTCAAAGAAGACAGCCTCTCTGATAGAGCTAAAATTGTCCTCTCAGTCCAAGCCCTTCAAGAATATCTTATTCGCTTAAGAGAGGGACTTTTTGATATTCAAAGGGTTCTCTCCTTGTTTATTCGCTCAGGTAAATTGATGGACTCAGCCCGAGAAATCGTTCGGATTTTGCTCAAAGACATCAGCTCACTTATAGATCACACTAGCTTCAGCTTCCAGAGGTTAGAATCCATCCAAAATACAATCCTAAGTCTTATTAATCTTGAGCAAAATCGGATTATCAAAATATTCACAGTTATCACGGTAGCTTTTATGCCACCCACACTCATCGCAAGCATATATGGAATGAACTTTCGCTTCATGCCTGAATTAGAATGGAAATGGGGGTATGCCTTCGCCTGGCTTCTAATAGTGGGCTCATCGGTTATCACTCTCTGGTACTTCCGATGGCGCCGATGGCTGTAAAGGACTCCCGAGAAAGTGCCTCAAAAGCTCTGAAAAGAGAAACAAGGACTCGTTTCAGAAGTTTCGGTCAATCCAGCAATTTTGAAACGGCTCCACTCTCTCAATAATAGGGAGGCTTCTACTCCAAGCAGTAGTTGCAGCATAGGCTGAAATTCAGAGAGAGTATTATCTCTCAGTTGTAGGGGCGAAGGGGGGGTATTCTGAGTTGTTGAGAAGGAGGTTTGGGGGCAAAAGTCCTTTCTGTAAGGTACTCAGACCTGCTTTCCAGTATTCCAGCTCCGAGACAGAGTGAGCATCCGTGGTCAGAATGATGGAGACACCATACTCAGCGGCTCGGCGCACCCATCGCCAGTCTATCTCCATGCGATAGGGATTAGCATTGAATTCAATTGCTATACCCCGCTCTGCACATATAGCTAAAATGCGCTCTTCATCTATCGGATAGCCTGGACGAGTGCGCAAGAGCCGACCCGTCCAGTGCCCAAGTACTCGAACGTAGGGATTACTGAGGGCTCGTTCCAATCGCTGCATAGCTTCCTCTTTCCTCATCTGGAGCTTCTCATGAATAGAGGCGATGATAAAATCAAGCCTTTTCCATACTTTCTCTTCATAATCTACGCTTCCGTCGGGCAAAATATCTGCCTCTACTCCCTTCAAAATGAAAAAACTACCCTGATAGCGCCGATTGAGAAGGTCTATTTCTTCTCCTTGCTGGAAGAGCTTCTGGGGGGGCAGACCCTTAGCGTAGGCGGCACGTTGGCTATGATCAGCAATCCCAATCCATTTCCATCCATATTGGCGGGCTCTTTCCACCATGACTTCTAAGCTATCTGCCCCGTCTGAGTAGGTTGTATGAATATGGAGGCTCCCTTTTATGTGAGACTCATCAAGGGGCATAGGAAGCTGGCGGCGCTGTGCTAAATCAAATACGTCTTCCCAATCTCTCCACGCAGGAAGGATATAGGGAAGCCCTACTGTTTCAAAGAGAGCCTCTTCGGAAGCTGCTTCAGCTGTGGGGGGAAGCCGCTTCTCCATTTCTCTCCAAAAAAATTCAGGACCAGTATGGGCAAGAAGAGCGCGTCCCCACGCCCTGGTATCAGCGAGATGAAGGCGCACAGGAAGCGTAGGATGCAGAAGGTTCCCTGAGGCTTCTCGTTTCCAACCCAACGCCTCTGCAAGCGCAATCCCTTCCGTTGAGAGAAGACCTTCCACCTGCGTAATCAAGGGGAGCGCTCGCCGAAACTCACCAACTGGCATGACCAAAAGCCCCCGGCCTTGAAGAGGAGATATTGCTTGTTGCCAGATTTGAGAGGCCTCCCAGTAGAGAAGAAGATGACGCTGCTGGCGGTAAATAGCCAAACCCTCTGCAAGTCTCTGGATAAGAGCAGGTGTCCATCCTTCAGAGTTTTGCAGCTTTCCTCGTTCAATCGCTTGGGCAAGGCTGTCTATTGATACGATACCCATCTCCTGCCACAGCTTCCGAATACGTTGAGGTCCAAGCCCTGGCAGACGGCGAAGCTCCAAAACAGAATCAGGTACTTCCGCTCGGAGCTTTTCTAAAAGGGGAGTAGTACCTCGCTCATAAAGCTCTCTCGCTGTCCGCCTGAGGCCCTCTCCAATTCCAGGGATATCCGATAAAGACTCCTCTATACTTCTGAATGATAGCCACTTCTCCATTGGAAGGCTTGCCAGCACCTCCCATAAACGCTCGTAAGCCTTTATGCGAAAAGGCTGAGATTCTGTCAGCTCTAAGCGGCTTATAAGCTCCTCCACTGCCCTAAGCACCTCCTCCCTTCGTCCCATCTCTACAAAGTAAATAGAGCCCATGTGCTGCCAGAAGAAAGCCCATGTGTGCTCATTTTCGTTTAATATTGCAGTCATGAATGGGCACATCCCCACCTCAGTCCACTCTGGCTTTTCATTAGAACTTCCCGAGACGGTTCATCAAGTTCGTGAAATTGCCTACCGCTTCGCTCAAGAGCGGATAGCTCCTTATGTGCGCCAGTGGGATGAAACCCAGGCTTTTCCTAAGGAGGTCTTAAGGGAAGCAGGACGGCTCGGTCTAATGGGCATCTTTATTCCTGAGGAGTATGGGGGAGCTGGACTGGGATATTATGAATACGTTGCAGCCTTGATAGAGCTTGGAGCAGTGGATGGTGCGTTTGGACTTTCTGTAGCAGCCCACAATTCCTTGTGTACGGGTCACATTTACTATCATGGCAGTGAAGAGCAGAAGCAGAGATACCTTCCTCGGCTTGCTTCTGGAGAATGGATCGGAGCCTGGGCCCTCACAGAACCCAATACAGGGTCTGATGCCTCAAACATGGACACTATCGCTGTGCGAGAAGGAGAGGGATGGCGTATCAATGGTCAAAAGAATTTCATCACTCATGGCATCTCTGCGGATGTATATGTAGTCATAGCCCGTACGGGAGAGAGAAGAAGCCGACGAAACGCAACCGCCTTCATCATTGAAAAAGGAACACCCGGACTTGTTCTCGGCAAAAAGGAGGACAAATTAGGGATGCGAGCCAGCGAGACGGCCTGGATCGGGCTGGAAAACGTATGGGTTCCTGATACCCATCGCATTGGAGAAGTTGGAGCAGGCTTCCACCAAGCGATGCAGGTACTGGAAGGCGGACGCATCTCTATTGCCGCTCTCTCTCTCGGTATTGCCAAAGGAGCCTACGAAGCTGCGCTCACCTATGCTCAGCAGCGCCGACAGTTTGACAAGCCATTGATTGAACACCAACTTGTAGCCTTCAAGCTCGCGGACATGGCTATGGAACTCGCTGCTGCTGAGTTACTTACCTATCAAGCCGCCTATCTCAAAAACACAGGACAGCCCGTCAACCGCTACTCCTCTATGGCTAAGTACTATGCCAGCGAAATTGGTGTCAAAATCTGCAATGAAGCGCTCCAGATTTTCGGCGGCTACGGCTATGTAAAAGACTACCCTGTAGAGAAATTTTACAGAGATATCAAGCTCTGCACGATTGGGGAAGGTACATCGGAAATCCAGCTCCTTGTCATCTCTCGGGAAATTTTACACGAAGCAGGGATGGGATAAATGCCTTACTGGTTGGTCAAGTCAGAACCAGAGGAGTATAGCTTTACTGACCTTCTGAGAGACAAAAGGGCTATATGGGACGGCGTACGAAATCCCCAAGCTCAAGCCTACCTTCGGCAGATGCAGATAGGTGATTTCATTCTTTACTATCATAGTGGCAAGGAGCGAGCTATTGTCGGGCTTGCCAAAGTCAGTCGAGCAGCCTTTCCTGAGCCTACCGATTCCCGCTATGTAGCAGTAGAAATTGAGGCTGTCTCTCCTTTTGTCCATAAGATAACGCTCGCAGCAATAAGGGCAGCAAAGGAATTTGACGAAACCCCTCTTTTGCGTCAGCCTCGCCTCTCTGTAATGCCTGTCTCCATAGAGCTGTGGGAATGGATCATGAGGCACTCCTCTTCAGAAAAAGAGAAGCTAGAATAAGTTCGGAGCTCCTTTTTCTTATGCCTGTAGCCCACTGGATTGGAATCAGGTTCTCCCAGCACGCTGAACGATAGAGCATAAGCACACAGGCAATTGAATCCCTCCGAAGCGCAGAGGATAAAGCGGGAGTAGTGGGGGGAAGAGATAGAACATTACGGACTTATAGCCCATCAGATGGATAAGGAAAGACGCTTGAGAGACCGGGGAGGGGGGCTTTATCGTAAGGATTTTTTTTGAGCGGCGGCAGCCC
>JANXAJ010000045.1 GCA_025062295.1 Bacteroidia bacterium
AATACTCCTCCCGCTGGTACCGAGACCCCCTCAAAGCCCAAGGCGGCTGGAGCTTAGAACGCATCAACTTAGATGACCTCTGCAGCACCGACTCTAACTGGATAGCCTCCACCCATCCCAGCGGAGGTACCCCAGCCGCACTCAATAGCGTCAATGGCATATGGAGCGATACACTCCCCCCAGCCCTCTCAGAATGGCAAATCCTCACCAGCTCCCAAATCCTCCTCCGCTTCTCCGAACCCATAGACACCCTCGCTATGCAAAACCCCGCCAGATACACCCTCTCTAACGGCATCTCCATCCTCCAAGTCCAAACTACCTCCACCACCGCCCAACTCCAACTCGCCTCACCCCTCCAAACAACTATCACCTACACCCTCCAAATCCAAGCCCAAGATTGTAACGGCAATCAAACGACCCTCTCCCTCCCTATCGGACTCCCAGAACAAGCCGCACCCCAAGACATCATCTTCTCCGAAATCATGGCTAAACCTACCCCAGCCGTAGGCTTGCCCCCCTACGAATATGTGGAGCTCTACAACCGCACCCCTAAGTGGATTAGCCTCGGCAACTGGCAGTTCTGCGACCAAAACTCATGCATAACCCTGCCTAATGCCCTCCTGCCACCCTCCTCCTTCCTCCTGCTGACCAAAACAGGCGCCTCCTCCCTCTACCCCAATAGCCTCGGCTTGCCTAACTTCCCCAGCCTCAACGACAGCGGCGATAGCTTGACCCTCATAGACCTGAACGGAAATATCATCTCCACCATCAAATACTCCTCCCGCTGGTACCGAGACCCCCTCAAAGCCCAAGGCGGCTGGAGCTTAGAACGCATCAACTTAGATGACTTGTGTAATGCAGACTCTAACTGGATAGCTTCTATGGACTCCAGAGGAGGAACCCCCAGCGCACCGAATAGCGTTCAAGGACTCTGGCAAGATTCGTATCCCCCTACCCTTCGGTCTCTGGGCTTTCTCTCCTCTCAAGTCATTCTCTTGCGCTTCTCAGAGCCTCTGGATACTGTCTTTATGAAAGAAGTAAGTCGCTACAATATCCCGGGCGGACCTGCAATTACCCAGGTCCGAATTTGGACCGCTGATGAGGTACAGCTTGACTTAGAGACTCCCCTTGCGCCCAGCACAGACTATACTCTGGAGATAGAGGCAAAGGACTGTATAGGCAATTCTGCTCGCATTACCTTTGCTTTTGGACTTCCTTCCCCTCCAGACCCATTTGATGTGGTAATTACAGAGATTATGGCTGACCCTGACCCTCCCGTCGGCCTTCCTCCATACGAGTACATAGAAATTCATAATCGCTCTTCTAAGTTCATCCAGTTGGAAGGCTGGACACTGGTAGTGGGGAATACACGGCGTTCTCTTCCATCCTACTTGATGCGCCCAGAAGAATATATTGCTCTTACCTCCACTGATGGGGCCCTTGCCCTCTCTTCCCTGGGGGGCAAGGTCATGGGTATCTCTTCATTCCCCTCCGTTTCAAATGCAGGAACCACGATAAGGCTCTTGGATGAGAGAGGAAAGCTAATAGAAGAGATCACATACTCTGACCAGTGGTATAAGGATTCTAAGAAGAAAGAAGGCGGGTGGAGCTTAGAGCGGATATGGTCGGACTGGGTATGTGGGGGTGAGATTGGTTGGCAAGCAAGCCATTCGCCTCTGGGTGGCACTCCTGGGTATCAAAACTCAGTAGCACGGGTTGACTCGCTCCCCGTTCTCTCAGTGACTCAAGTGCGTTACACGCCTCCCCTTCTATTCCTCCGGTTTTCGGAGCGGCTGGATACTCTCCTTCTGCAAGATGTAGAGCGATACAGATGGGAGCCTGAGGTGCCTTTACTTGCAGCTCTCCCTAAGGAAGGAGGCTTCGCTGTAGAGCTTCTTCCGATGATCCCATTAGAGGAGAATCGTACTTACCTCCTTACTCTCACTGCCCATAAGAATTGTTCAGGTACTCCCATAGACTCTATTCAAGTGGCAATAACTATTCCAGCAGCGGTAAGCCCTAAAGACATTGTCATAAATGAAATTCTGCCTGAGCCCCAAACCGGAGGTGTTCGGTACGTTGAACTGTATAACCGCTCAGAGAAGATCGTAGATGTAAGTCAGCTTCTTCTCGCAAGAGGAGCTCAGCCTTATAGCTTTAGAGAAATAGGTAATGAGGCACCCATCCTGCTCTTTCCTCAAGCTTACCTTTGCCTTACGCCAGATACAGGAGATATCCAGAGCCGATACCTTCCCCCTTCCTACGCACGCTTTTATCAAGTAAAGAGCATTCCAGCTTATGACTATCAGAGGGATACGGTCTGGCTCTTGCGCAGAAGCGATAGTGCAGTAATAGATTATGTCCCTTATAGCTACACCTACCATTTTCCTGATCTCCGCACCCGAAAAGGCGTGGCTTTGGAACGGCTTTCGCCCGAAAAGCCATCAGAGGATCCTCAAAATTGGTACTCAGCCGCAAGCATAGTAAATTACGGTACCCCAGGCTATCCCAATTCCCAAAGAGAACCCTCCCCTGGAAACGGCTTGAGAATAGAACCTACCACTTTTTCTCCTGATGGAGATGGGTATGATGACGTGCTGTGGATATTCATCCCTGCAGAAGTGCCAGGGAGTCGGGTAGAAATTCGGATTCATACACTGAGTGGGCACTTAGTGCGCAACTTAGTGGAGAGTTCCATCTTGGCTGTGGGTGAGAATCCTTTTCGCTGGGATGGCATGGATCAAAACGGGCGTCGCCTTCCCGCAGGAGTGTACATCATTTACATCTCTGTGATAGAACCTACTCGCGGTAAAGTAAGCCGCTACCGCCTGCCCTGTGCCATAGCAGAGAAAATCCGATAGAGCGGAGCAAGGGCCCTGCCTATAGTTAGGGACAGGGAACCCTAATTGGTACTAAGCGTGCAGGGTCAGTTCAGCAGGCCCTGCCATTCAGTTTCACTTTATAATCTATCGAGCGTATAGATCAGGGGTGAGATTAGCCCAGATGTAATCCCTTTGAAGCTGGGCAATCGCACTGAGAGGGATTTTAGCGGGACATTCTACAGCACAAGCGCCCGTATTGCTACAATGACCAAAGCCTTCGCTGTCCATCTGTGCGACCATTCGCTTGACCCGCTGGCGGCGTTCCGGCTGCCCCTGCGGAAGCATTGCCAGGTGAGATACTTTCGCTGCGACGAAAAGCATTGCTGAAGCATTCTTACAGGCAGCTACACAAGCCCCACATCCAATACAAGTCGCATAGTCAAATGCCCGGTCTGCTACTGCTTTCGGAATCGGAATTGAGTTCGCATCGGGCGCACTACCTGTATTGACTGAGATATACCCTCCTTTCTGAATAATCCGATCCAGCGCTGACCGATCTACTACTAAATCCTTGATGACAGGGAAGGGCTTTGCTCGGAAAGGTTCTATGACGATCCTTTCTCCATCCTTGAAATGCCTCATGTAAAGGCGGCAAGTGGTTATGTTCGGTAAAGGGCCATGAGCCCGCCCATTAATGAAGAGCCCACATGATCCGCAGATTCCCTCTCGGCAGTCGTGGTCAAAAGCTACTGGCTCCTTGCCTTCCTTGATAAGCCTTTCGTTGAGAATATCCAACATCTCTAAAAACGAGGTATTGGGCGAGATGCCATCTACCTCATATACTTCAAATCGCCCTTCATCTTGGGCGTTTTTCTGTCGCCAAATCTCAAGGGTAAAGCGCATAGCTCAGCTCACTTATAACTGCGTACAGTTGGCTTAACAAACTCAAACTTCAAAGGCTCCTTATGAAGAGTGGGTGGCTGATTCTCACCATTCCACTCCCAAGCAGCCACATAGGCGAATTCCTCATCGTTGCGGAGAGCCTCTCCTTCGGGGGTTTGATACTCCTCCCGCAGATGGCAACCGCAGGATTCCTCTCGGTGATAGGCATCTATAATCATGAGCTCGGCAAGTTCTAAAAAGTCCGCAACGCGAAGAGCTCTCTCTAAATTTTGATTGAATTCCTCTCCTGTACCAGGGACATACACTTCTCTCCAGAAGCGCTCCCGCAAAGCACGCACCTGTTCAAATGCACTAAGAAGCCCCTGAGCATTGCGACTCAGCCCACACTCATCCCAAAGCACTTTTCCGAGCTCTCTATGAAATTCATCCACTGTTCGTTTCCCTTGGATGGAGAGGAGCCGATCGATTCGCTGCTGAGTTTCTTTTTCAGCTTCTCTAAAAGCCGCTGTGTCGGTGGTCAGCTTCACAAAGAGTTGAGTCGCCAAATAATCACCAATGGTGTACGGAAGGATGAAGTAACCATCTGCCAAGCCCTGCATAAGAGCACTGGCACCCAGCCGATTGGCACCATGATCAGAGAAATTAGCTTCTCCAATGGCATACAAACCCTCTATATTAGTCATGAGATTGTAATCTACCCATAGTCCCCCCATCGTGTAGTGCACCGCTGGATAGATGCGCATCGGTGTCTCCCATGGATTCTCTCCCGTAATTTCTTCGTACATCTCAAAAAGATTACCGTAGCGTTGATAGATAACTTCCTTACCCAGTCGTTTTATAGCATCGGAAAAATCCAGATACACGGCTCGTCCCGTGGGTCCTACGCCATATCCCATATCACACACTCGCTTAGCAGCCCGAGAGGCAATGTCCCGAGGAACCAGATTACCAAAGGAAGGATACCACTCCTCCAAGTAATACCACCGCTGGTGTTCAGGAATCTCATGAGGTGGGCGCTTATCTCCTGGGGTACGGGGGACCCATACTCGCCCATCATTTCGCAGGCTTTCACTCATTAGAGTAAGTTTAGATTGGTATTCCCCTGATTGAGGGATGCAGGTGGGGTGAATTTGGACGAAGCTGGGGTTACCAAAATAAGCGCCTCGCCGACAAGCCCGCCAAATCGCTGTAGCATTGGAAAGTTTCGCATTTGTGGAGAGATAATAGGCATTTCCATATCCTCCCGTAGCTAAGACCACCGCATGAGCAGGCACGCTATGGAGGGCACCTGTGATGAGATTACGGCAAATAATACCACGAGCCTTTCCTTCCTCCACAACGATATCCAGCACATCGTGATTGTAAAAGACTTGCACATTCCCCAACTCAACCTGACGCTGGAGAGCTGCATAAGCTCCGAGGAGCAACTGCTGTCCAGTTTGGCCCCGAGCATAAAATGTGCGCATAAGCTGAGCGCCGCCAAATGATCGCGTATCTAAATAACCTCCATATTCCCGAGCAAATGGAATGCCTTGTGCCACACAATGGTCTATGATTTTGACACTAACTTCGGCAAGACGATAGACATTAGATTCGCGAGCCCGAAAATCCCCTCCCTTGATGGTATCATAGAAGAGGCGCCAGACGCTATCCCCATCATTGCGATAGTTTTTAGCGGCGTTAATGCCACCCTGAGCAGCAATGCTATGAGCTCGCCGAGGAGAATTGTGATAAACAAATACCTTTACTCTATAGCCCAACTCTCCCAAGCTGGCTGCAGCAGATGCACCAGCCAGACCAGCTCCGACTACTATCACTTCCAGTTTTCGCTTATTATGGGGTGCTACAAGCCGTAGGCTATCCTTATGACGGGTCCAGCGCTTCTCCAGCTCACCTTCAGGACAATTGTTTCGTGTAAGCAATGTACCCTCTCGCCAGCTGATGCCGGTCCGAGTCTGAGCCGGCGCAGGCGCAGTGAGAATATCCGACATAGTTATTGAAGTTTAGAAGGTTTTCACGAGGAAATAAAGCGGAATTATAGCAAAACCCAGTGGCACCCCCAGAGCAAACGCTGCTCCAGCCCACTTGATTACTGCCTCAATTCGGCGATTCAAGATAAGCCCTAAGGTCTGAAAGCTGCTATAAAACCCATGAGCTAGATGAAATCCCAAAAGAACCATGCTAACCACATAGAAGAGAGAGTACCATGGATTTTCAAAGGCGGCTTTGCAGAGGTCATACATCGTATAGGGAGAGCCCAAGAGCCGATGCTCCACAAAGAAGTGGCGCAAATGCACAATCAAAAAGACCAAAACCACAATGGCACTCAATCGCATTGTCCGAGAAAAAATAGAGGAGTTAGCCCCAGCATTGTTGAGAGCATACCCTTTAGGACGGCTCTTTTTCTCACGACTAATAAAGTATATGCCTTGATAAATGTGAATCACGAAACCTGCAAATAGAAAGACTTCCAGCACCCGAATGAAGGGATTCGTACTCATGAATTCGGCATACGCATTGAAGGCTGCGCCTCCATCCGCCCGTAAAAGGAGAAGGTTTCCTGCTAAATGAACAACAAGAAAAGTCATAAGAAAAACGCCTGTGGCTGCCATGATGATTTTCCGTCCAACGGAAGTGTGAAGCCAGCTGACGGGCTCTACTGTTGTTCTCATATCCTACACAAAATAACCGAAAATTAGACCATAAGCGTTTCTATAGGCGACCTCTCCATACGACCTCGTTCGGGGAGAGGTAATAGCGTTTCCAACGCAAAGAGGGGGGTAATGGGGCTAAGACGGGGTCTGACGGCGGATGAACCCCCTTTCGCACTATGATATGTACCTCGTCATAGAGCTGAGCAGCGAGAAAACGATTGAGAAGGCGGGCGCCTCCTTCTATGAGCAGAGAACCAACATGACGCTCTAAGTACAGCATTTCAACTGTATCCCTAAGGGAAGCAGAGAGAGGGATGAACTGGTTATTAGCTTCTGGAGGGAGGCCATATTGAGGGTCGTAAAATACGAGTACATGAGGACTCTCCCCTGGAAAGAAACGAGTGGTCAGAGCAGGCTGATCTAATCGCCAGGTGCCATAACCAATCCCAATATGGCTGTGTTGAGCTCGCAGCTTATGGGCCCAAACAAGTCCCCAGAAGTCCGAAATAGGCCAGCGTCCTTGCGTGCGACTACCGATGAAAGGTGCTCCGTCATTTTGAGCTTGAGCCCACTTGAGCGTAATGTATGGGCGTCCTTTCTGAAGATTGACCCGAAAATGACGAAGGAGAAGGCGAAATGGACGTGGGTCTGGGGCAAGAAGTACTTCTACCCCCGCAGCCTGAAGACTCTGGATGCCTTTACCTGAAACAGCAGGGTTTGGGTCAGTACAGCCTACCACGACTCGCCGAATGCCCGCTGCCACGAGGGCTGGCACACAGGGAGGGGTTTTCTTCCCCTCGTGACAGCAAGGTTCAAGCGTTACATACAAGGTTGCATCAGAAAGTAGAGTTGAATCCTTCACACGCTGAAGCGCCTCTATTTCGGCATGCGGACCACCGAAAAACCGATGATAGCCCTCACCTAAGAGAACCTCTTCAGCTGCAATCACAGCTCCAACAGGCGGATTCGGCTCAATCGCCACAGGACTAGCATGGCGAGCCAGCTGTAGAGCTCGCCCCAACCACACCTTATCCCTCTCCTCCAATGGTCTCACCGCAGGGTGATTCGTCCCTCATATATATCGCGCCCTTGCCGATAGAGATAGGCAAAGGTTCGGCTTTTAGCATCATAAATCGGTCGCGTCAAAATCTCTTTACATAGACTCTCAGGAATAGGGCTATCATTGAGGCAAGCATACCATCCCTCCCGTCGCCGAGCAAAGAAAAGTAGGGCTTTTCCCTCTGTGTCAAACGTAAGGTGCTGGACAAAATCATAGTGATCGCTTTCAGTTTCATTCCAGACCACTCCTGCCCATTCTCCTTTGCGTCGAGCGACATAGGCTAAGTTCCTACCAGAGGTATCCCAGACAAATTGATCCACTGCAGAGTATATGCGCCCTAACTTACCATCCCACAGCATCGCTTGTCCTTCGCTCCCCTTTCGCACAAGAGCAGCGTAGCTGTCCCCTTGTCCAGAAAACTTCAAAATCGCATCAAAAGGACCCGCTTCGGGTGAGCCATTTATAAAGATGTGATGCTTGCCCGACACAATGACCGGATATATCACAGCTGGATTCGTGCGGGTAATGTAAGGACGCTCAACCCGTTCATACGGCCCAAAGCTTTTCTTTTGAATACAGAGGTAATTCTGCTCCTTCTCCCGAGCGATATAGACTACAAACCGAGAGTCAGGAGAGAGGACAACCCCAGAGATACCTTCCGCCATGTGGAGAAGGGTGTCATCCCACACAATCCCTACTTGAATTCCCCTTCGGACTAAATAGGTCAAATGTTTATCGTCGGCAGTAAATTGAATATCGGAGATAGCATCATATGGCTCGCTAAGCCGCTCCCCTTCTCGCAGATGAAACTTGCGATTTTTGAGAATCACATACACCATTCGTTTCCCACTTGGAGAAAAGGTGAGAAAATCTATGACCGGTGCGGGCTCTCCATAAAAGTTATTGAGGTAATCTCGGATTTGCCATTTATTTTTGTCTATCTGGCAGGCAAAGAAAAGATCATTTTCCTCATTTGGCTTGAAAGCTAAGTTGGAGACATTCATAAACGGACCCATGCCGATATTATCCAAAAAGACAAAGTGCTCCTCCCCCTTGCGAGCGATATAAGCGAGATGCCGGTGATTCGGAGAAAGCAAGAGGTTGGAGATATCATCTAAGGGACGCCCTTCCTCCCCATTTAGATAGACTCGGAAAGACCCCTGTAGGCGATGTTTGACTGCGATCACTTCACCAGTAGGACTGACCGCCCAGCTTAGGGGCTCCTCAAAGCGGTAATCCGGCCGTCCTCTTGCTATGAGAAGGTAGTCTCTTTCACCATACTCTACAAGAGCATACCAATTTGTTCTTCCATCTTTGAAGAAAACTTCGGCTCTCCTTATGATATCCTTCTCATTCCTCAAAGAAAATGCCTTAATGCAGCTAAAATCATAAGCAATAGACGGGAAATTTCCACCTTTCGGAAAAGTAGCTGCCTTTGCGGCGGCAGAGAGCGAGCTTTCAACTGAAGGAGGAGAGGAAACAACGGTTTTTTTCTCGGGTGGAGGGGACTCCACCTGTAGGGATGGAGGTGGTGGAGGAGGAGCCGGCTCAGACGGCGGAACTAAGGTGATCCGTTCTTGAAGGGCTTTCCTCTGAGCAGCGATTTCTATCTGTACAAGGCTACGGACCAGTTTATCAGTGCCTCCCAATTCCTGAGCTTTCTTGATGAGATAAACCAACCTATCATCACTTATGGCGGCATTTTCTACAAGAGAGCGGACGAGAGGCTGAATACTTTGAGGAAACTTTGCCTTCTTTGTCAGGATTTGCTGCTCCAAGTCAATGATAATCTCTACTTGCGAATGAGACAGCCCCATCTCACTTCCCCGCTGGTCAAGAAGTTTGTGAGCCGATTCATTAAGCTGATCCGTGAGAATAAGTGCACGAATCAAAGGCTGGAGTACCTCCCCCCCAAAGAGACCTGGTACTCTCTCTCGCAGAGCTTTTTCTACCTCTATGAGAGCCTCAAACACTGCTTGAGGCACCCCTTCCTCCTGAGCTAAAGTAGTTAGGAATGGCAGCTCTTCGTCCGTGAGAAGGCCTTTCTGAAGAAAAGTTCGTAATAGCTGAGCCAAAGATTCTAAAGGGGAAAGGCCCTTCTGACGCAGGCGAAGAAAGTCTTGAAGTCCCTGCGTGAGAGCCTCCGATAGACGAGCTTCTCGAGCTAATTCCATTAGGTAAGCCACCTCTCCCAATGGCATCTCTTGCCCACTCAGTGAGCGCAGCAGCGCCCAGTAGCTGTGAAGAGCCTGAGTCAGCGACCTTTTTTGAGCTGCCTCTGAGAGCTGAGCCAGATGAGACACGGTTAGAGGGCTCAGATTGAGAGACTGAGCTTGCTTCTCCAGCCAAGGCAGAAATGCCATTCGATCCCCCGTACCCTCTATCACTCGCAGAAGACGAGCGAGAAAGCGAAGAGCTGGCGTTCGGGGCATCTGAACCAGCACCTGCACAAGGTCTACAGATAATTTCAAATGCTGAGCCACTTCCAAGAGAAACGCAAGTTTGCGATTCGCTTCTTTCCCTAACACCTCAATAAGGTGACTCAGTACCTGAAGTCGCTGAAGAACATCAGTATCTTCGCAAGCTAAGTGAGCTTCCACCATCGCTCTAAGCACTTCTTCAGAACAGCCCAAGGTGTCTGCATTCTGTCTAAGAAAAGACCAGTCTTCCTCGGATAAGTCTGGAGATTGAACCAGTTCTTGGATAAGGGGCCAGAGAAGCTCTATTTCCATGACCTACTCAAAAATGAACTCCTCCCAATAGAATTGAATGCGTTCTGGCAGGGAATTGGATTGAATTTGTAGCTTCCACCATGCTTGCACCTTCTGGAAGCCTCTCAGCAGACGCTCAATCAAACTCAAGGGCTTAGGATAAACCTCCACTTCATACTCACTCACACCTGCCTGCCGAGCAGCAAGAGCAAAAGCAGTTTCCAAGCCACCCACAGTATCTACCAGCCCAATCCGTTGCGCATCCATTCCGGACCACACTCGCCCCTGAGCAATACTATGAACCGCCTCTCGAGAAGGATAGCGACGCCCCTCTCGTACTACTTCCAAGAATTCCTCATATATCTGATCAATCTCTGACTGAAGTAGAGCTATCTCAGTCGGTGTAGCACTTCTATAAGGACTCATAAAGTCTGCATATGGTCCTCCAACAGCAACCCGATCCGCTCTCAGCTCTACGTGCTTCTCTAAAAGCTCCTGAAGGTCAAGTAAAATTGCAATCACGCCAATAGAGCCCGTGATGGTAGTTAACTCAGCCACGATTTTATCCGCATACGCTGAAATATAATAACCTCCCGAGGCTGCTACTCCCCCCATAGAAATAATCACTGGCTTCTTAGCTTTGAGAGCCTGTAAAGCTCGGGCTATCTTATCGGAGTCTAAGACCCCCCCACCTGGACTATTGACGCGTAGAACAGCTGCTTTAATCTCCTGTTCACGAGCTACTTTTTGGATGACTGGAACAAGGTCTTCCGCTCGTATGCTACCCTCCGGACCAATGTCTCCTTCTGCATAAATGAGAGCAATGCGATTAGGAGATTTTTTGTCTTTATCAGAGATAAGCTGCTTCACTGAAATAAAAGAGGGCTTATCTTTTCCCTCTGGAGTGAAACGCTTTATCCAATCATGCCATGAGAGAAGGGTATCCACCAGACGATTCTCATAGGCTTCTCGGGCAGAGAGAAATACCCGAGTTTCAGCCCAGCGACGCAGAGTATCTGGATTCAACCGACGACGGAAAGCAATGGTATCTATGAAGACTTGCCAGACATCCTCCAGCAGAGCCGAGATTTGGGCCCGGTTGGGTTCACTATACCGCTCCTCTGTGAAGGATTCACCAGCTGACTTGTAGCTCCCAGTGCGAAAGACCCTTGGCTTGATCCCCCACTTCTGAAGGAACTTTTTGAAAAAGATGCCCTGGGATACCAAACCATTCCATTCAAGTATGGCACCAGAGCGGGGATACATCACAATAGTGTCCGCACAGGAGGCAAGATAGTAAGTCAGCTCAGAAAAAGAATCCCCATAAGCATATACGGGCTTATTTGATTTCTGTTTGAAAGCAAGAAGCCACCTTCCCAATTGTTGCGCTTGAGCGGGCCGAGCAGAGAGCTCCCCCAGTTGTAAAATCACCCCTCTGACCTTATCAGAGGTAGCCGCTTCTTCTAAAGCCTGTCGTAGCTCCTCCAGAGTCGGAGGACGCTGAGGAAGGTCCCCAAATAAAATCTGAATATCAAAATCAGAGAAGTCCTGCTGATATTCTTGAAGCTCTCCTGAGAGAGGAATATGAAGCCATCCTTTCTGATCAAGTGGCTTCTCAGTAGCTGCAGACCTTACCGCAATCCCTGAAAAGAGAGCCCCTACAAGGAGGATGCCTCCTATCACCATAGTGAGGAAAAAGGCAAGGATGAGGGCTATGAGAAGCCTGAGAAAACGCCACATACTGCAAAGATAGCATGAGCTCACAGTATCTATTGAAGAGCATGAAGAAGAGGAAACCGCGCGGCTCCTCGCGGATCCATATCATGGGCATCTACGTGAAAGCCAGGCGCCGCCCGCTCGCGTTTCCATTGGCTGATGCGAAAAAGTCGGATAAATTTTTTTACCCACTCCGGATGTTCCGAAAAAGCTTCATAGAGAAAGGCGGGGGAGGCGTGTTCTCGCACCAGCTTCACCTCTAAGGTATTCAGAAGGGGATAAGGCATAAGGTCCTCTTCATCAGCCTGTCCTCCAGGTCTCAGCTCAGCGGTGGGGGTAGCCATGG
Organism: Bacteroidia bacterium; assembly: GCA_025062295.1. Lineage (GTDB taxonomy): Bacteria > Bacteroidota > Bacteroidia > SpSt-205 > SpSt-205 > SpSt-205. Next base: position 12,213 of record JANXAJ010000045.1, read on the forward strand.
CTATAGTTCGAAGAGGAGGAATGTGGAGTGCATCCGCAGCCCAGAGCGCCCATTCTCGGAGATCAGCTTTTGCTACCCCTGCGATAGGGGCAAGCCCCCCTGAGGAATCCCCATCCATCGTAGAATAGCCCACAGAGAGCTCACTGCGGTTGCTGGTAGTGAGTAAGAGAGCACCCAAGAGGTTTGCCACCATCCAAATCCCTGGGACGCGAACCCGAGCTTGAAGGTTTTGACGGGCAATGTCGTCTTGACTCCAAGAGAGAGGACGCCCCATCCACGCCTCTACGAGCGCTTCATATGCTTCCACGATCGGCTGGATATCCCAGCGATGAAAGGGAATCCCTAGACTCTGAGCCACTGCTGCCGCCCGCTCATAGGTAGCCAGAGAGCTCTGAGCCGTGGCTTGATAGAAGGCATACACCTCTGGTTCCGCCCCTTCCATATAGGAGAGGCGATTGTGATAGAGGTCAGTGGGAAGAGTCTCTTTGGCTTTTCGCAGGGCATATTTTGCAAGGACAGCACAGGCAGCTGAGTCTAATCCTCCAGAAAGGGATACAACAAATCCCCGACTCCGACTTTTCCATAGATAATCCCACAATCCCATAGCGATGGCTTCGGTCAGCTCTGCCCAACGCGACTCGATCCGCCGCCCATTGGATGAACTCAGGAAAACGGAAGTTACCTTCTTTTCCTTTGAGGAGAGGCGAGGAATAGAGATGACTCCTTCAGGGGAAGGAAGCTGGCTCCTATAAGCAGCTGCATGCACTGCTTCATCCGGCACCTCCACCCAAATCAGGGTACCATCCCCATAAGAGAAGCGAACGCTCTCAGCTATAAGTTTCCCTTCCCAAGCAATTGCACAATCTCCATCATATAGTAGCTTCCCTGCTTCATTGCCGAGAAGATTCGCATATGCGTAAATACACTTATATCGGTAGCTACTCTCCGTTACCAGGCGATGTCGTCTGAAAGTCTTTTCCATCTCAAAGGGAGAGGCATTCAAGCTCAGAGCAATATGAGTCAAATGTTGGGTCAGAGGGCGCCATGGCTGCCAAGCATCCTCACAAATCTCTATTGTAACGAAGAAATCCCCATACTTGAAAGGGAGCGCGTAGCCAGCTGGAGCTCCACTTCTTGGTTCTGTAAGGCGAGCTTGAGGAGCAGGATAGAACCAGCGAGGTTCGTAAAAGACACTATCTCGGGGTAAGTGCCGCTTCAAAGCAAACCCAACTATAGTCCCATCTGAAAGAAAAGCGGCCGCATTGTAAAGCTTTCCACCGATCTCTAAGGGCAACCCTATCACCGCTCCTATGCCTTGCGTCTCTGGAATCAGAGCAAGTAAGCTTTCCCATGCGGCTTGAGCCGTCCAGGGATGCCAGAAGAAGTCGCCACATTCATATCCCGACAGAACCAGCTCTGGAAAGACTATCAATTCTACACCCTCCTCCCGTGCTTGATTCAAGATACACATCACACGACGCCGATTGCCTTCCCAATCCAATGGCGTAGTGCGGATAGCGGCTGCACCTACACGCATACCCAAAGGTACTTAACCTCTTTTTCTAAGCCTTTATCTTTCAATCCAGCAACTCACTACCCGCCTACTTTACTGACTGTGTATATTTGTTTAGACTTTATCCAAATGAAAGACCTGGTAAGAGAAGCAAGACGGCTTCGGTTGGATTTCCCGATTCTGGAGAAACTCCATCCGAGTGGGCATCCCCTTATCTATCTGGATAATGCTGCTACTGCTCAGAAACCCCGAGCAGTTCTCTCAGCTCTTCATCAATTTTTGAGTGAATTCAATGCAAACATCCATCGGGGGATACATTGGCTGAGTCAGAAAGCCACAGCCCTTTATGAAGGTGCAAGGGAGAGTGTAGCGGAGTTCATTGGCGCAGCCTCAGCAGAAGAAATTGTATTCGTTCGGGGTGCTACAGAAGGGATCAATCTGATTGCGAACGGCTTGAAACGAGTACACTTTCAACCAGGCGGCGAAATCCTACTTACCCAAGCAGAACATCATGCGAATATCGTGCCGTGGCAGCTTATCGCCGAGGAGATACCAATCCGCCTCCGTCCCATTCCGCTTCAGTCAGACGGAAGCTTCGATTGGGAAGCATTCTATCAGGCACTAACCCCCCAGACCCAACTGATCGCTCTTACAGCAATGTCAAATGTTTTAGGCACCGAAATACCGATTCCAGATATAGCTCAAGTGGCACGCACTCGTGGTATCCCTCTCTTAGTAGATGCCTGTCAGGCTGTGGTCCATCGTCCCATAGAGGTAAAGGCATGGGGAGTTGATTTTCTTGTGTTTTCGGGCCATAAACTCTATGGACCTACAGGTATAGGCGTAGTGTATATGCGTCGCCCATGGGGAGATATCTTTCCTCCCTATCAGGGAGGAGGAGATATGATTCGGCAAGTAAGCTGGACGCGCACGAGCTTTGCCCCCCCTCCTGCGAAGTTTGAGGCAGGCACGCCCGCTATCGCAGAAGCTGTCGCCCTCGCTGAAGCCATCAAATACCTCCAGAGGACAGTCGGCTGGGACTTTATCCAAGCATACGAATCCTACCTTACAGACTATGCAGAAGAGCAGCTTTGCAGTATTCCCAACCTCAAGCTCTATGGCACAGCTCGTCCTCGCGGCTGCCTCTGGTCCTTCACTTTGGAAGACATCCACCCCCATGATGTGGGAACCTTTTTAGATCAGGCAGGAATAGCTGTACGAGTAGGTCATCACTGTGCTCAACCCTTGATGGACTTTCTCCAAGTCCCTGCTACCATACGCGCCTCATTTGCCTTTTATAACCTACCAGAAGAAATAGATCGTTTAGTGCTTGCTCTGAAGGAAAGTGTGAAGTTTTTCTCCAAAATTGAGGGTGAAGTAAAATTATCCTAAGGGCATTCAAAATGATTCCATGAAAAGGAGGATTTTAGTTTTTTTGGCGGGTGGCGGCGCCAGCGCCAC
>JANXAJ010000046.1 GCA_025062295.1 Bacteroidia bacterium
CGAATGTGAATTTCACGGCTGCGCCAGATGTGCATAACCTTCTGGCGTGGTTCAATAACTGGGGTGGGGCTCCGCCTACGCCTCCTGATCCCACCGCTGAGTGTGGCGCTATCTATCATGATCCTGCTTGCCCTATGCTCAATAACGGGTACTGGACGATAAATGCCTATGCGGCTGATCTCACTACGCAGCTGACTACCAGTGGGGCTTATACCCTGACCCTTTATAATACAGGGGCTACGCCTTGCCCAGGTGCGCAGCAGTTTGGCGTACTAAAGAATACGGGTAGCGGCTGGGTAATCCAAAATCCTGGCTGTCATGCCAATAATAATGCCTCCTCTGTAGTGCGTCCGGGGATGAGTGGGTTTTCGGACTTTGGGACGGGGCAAAGTGCGCAGCCGCTGCCCATCTTTATTGAGCGATGGGAAGGCTTTACTCGAGCGGATGAGGCGCATGTGCTCCGCTGGGATGTGCTTACAGAAGGGGGAAGGATTTCTCGGTTTGTAATAGAGGCTGGCTCTTCTCCTGAGCGATTAGCCCCTTGGCGAGCCTTTTCGGCAGATACCCGAGAAGCCGTGCGAGAAAATCCGCCAATAGGTTCGTCTTTCTATCGCTTGCGGGTAGAGCTGGAGGAGGACTCTGAAGTACGGAGTGGGGTTTTGGAACTGCGGCGTTCAGCGCCTAAGACAAGCCTAAGCGAACTGGAGGCTTTCCCGAATCCGACGACGGGAGAGCTGACAGTTCGGTTTGTGGTTAGTCGTCCCGAGCCTGTAAGGCTCTCTATGTGGAATGCGCTGGGACAAGCGGTAATGGAGCGGACCCTGATGCCTGTAGAAGAGGGGACGATGGAGATTCAACTTTCTTTGAGTGATCTGCCGGTAGGTCCTTATCTTCTGCAGGTGATGCAGGGGGGTGAGCTGCGCACGAAGCTGATTCAGCGGCAGCGGTAGCCTCAGGGGGAAGGTAGGGAGTGAGGGTGTGGTTTAGGGCGGCAGCCGCCTCTGGCGGCTGCCGCCGCTCAAAACCTACCCCTCTCAAACCTCAAGCAAAACGCCCGACCCTTCTCAGGAAAGGATACTTCTCAACTTCTTTGAGAAAATCTCTTTGACTCTCCATAGAAAAGCTGCTCCCATGCCCGTTCTCTCTCCTCTGCCTCCGTAATGTAAGGAGTGAAGTAGGCTATATTGAGCAAGAGCCAATTCAAGATATTGGCAGGGAAGTAAGTCGGACGCACAAAATCTACGAATAAAACCGCTCGTAGTCCTTGGGTGTTATTATGGACCTCATGCTCGAAGCAATCGTCAAATATGAGGACTTTTCCTTCTTCCCAGTGTAGCTTTTGATCATGAACTCGGATCCAGCAGTTCTCTCGGGGTTCTGGCACAATGAGTCCCAAGTGCAAGCGCAGTACCCCATTATATGGTCCTCGATGAGGGGGAATGTATTTGCCTGGTTCTAAAATGGAGAAGAAGGCGGTCTTAATTCCAGGAATGCGGCGTAGAAAGTAAGCAGTCTTAGGACAAAGCTGAGCATTGCGTTCGCTCCACCGTCCATAGCCGCAAAAAAGGAAAGTCTTCCAGTTTTTATCTTGGGTAATGGTGCGAACCTCGGGAGTGATCTCATGAAAGGCTGGAAGCTCATCCTTGCGTTCAAGGACCTTGTCTAGCTCTGCACGGATCAGATGCCAGTTATCTTCCAATTCCTTTGTCCATGGAAAAAGGCTTTTGTCATATACAGGGAGATTCCCATACACAGAAAAACGGGCATTGAGTTCCTCTACAAAGTGTATGACATTTTGAATAACCCTTTCTGTAAAGTTTTGGGGCTGTTTGAGAGTGCCTTTATGCACGCGAGCTGCCATAAAGCAAAGGTACAGCTTAGGAAGCATGACTTAGCATCTTCTTTACCTTTGCAGAGTGGATATTTTTTCTCAGCTCAAGGGCATTGTAGCGGAATTGCGGGAGAAATGTCCGTGGGATCGTATTCAGACCTTTGAGAGTTTGAGGCCCCTAACATGGGAAGAAATTAGTGAGCTCTTAGAAGCTATAGACCAAGGCAATCCAGCAGCCATTACTGAGGAATTAGGGGATGTGCTTCTCCATGTATTTTTCTATGCTCGTTTAGCTGAAGAGAAAGGATGGACAGATGTAGAGACTGTGGTGCGACAGCTTATTCATAAACTGACTGCTCGTCACCCCCATGTATATGGGGAAGCATCCGCTCAGGATGCGAAAGCGGTCGTCGCTCGTTGGGAAGCCTCTAAACGCAATCAGGGTCCAAGTGCTCTCCTTTCGGGCGTGCCTGAGCGGCTTTCACCCCTCCTTCAAGCTTATCGCTTACAAGAAAAGGCAGCAGCCTTAGGATTTGACTGGGCCCATCCACAAGCTCTTTTACCTAAATTGGAAGAAGAATTGAGGGAATTGCGGGAAGCTCTCCAGCAGGAGGATTATACGGCTGCTGCTCAGGAACTGGGTGATGTATTATTTGTCTTGGTCAATTTAGCTCGGCACCTTCACTTAGATCCTGAGAGGGCCCTTAGTATGACAAATATGAAGTTTCGCCAGCGCTTTGCATGGATGGAAGCTCAGGCTCAAGCAGAGCAAAAAGACCTTCGTACATGTTCGCCCGAGGAATTGGAGTCTTACTGGCAGGCTGCCAAGGCTTATTATCCCTAAGAGCACAGTTTTGGGATACATCTCTGGCTTTGCCTGGTTGTGAAAGTATCGCAGCAGAAGGAAGCTATGTATGGGTCTTTTCTTATGATAGGCGCGCAGCAATAGAAGATACGACAGTCAGAGCTCAGCTTTTTAGATTTAAAGGAAATGAAGCGGTTCCTTTCCTTCGGGAGCTGACGCCTGAGGGAGGGGTCTGGCGTCCTTTTGGATTAATGTATTTGGATTCTTGCATATGGTTTTTGAATGGGACCAAAGAGCGTCCAACTGAAGTATGGCGCTATAAGTGGAATGGGGAGAAGCTGGTCTCTCCGAAGGTATGGCGCCACTCTCACTTTGTCTCGCTTCAGGCTATTTGCCCTACTGCTCGGGATCGGTTTTATGTGGCAAATGACAGGCATCATGCCGCTCGCTGGCATCTTGTCGCTGGCTTTTTGATTGGGCGGGTGCGTAGTACTATTCTTCTTTGTGAGGGAGACTCGTGCAGGCGAGTAGCTGATCATATTCCTTATGCTTCTGGATTAGCCTATCTACCACAACAGCGGAGATTGTTGGTAGGGGTAGCCTTCAAAAAGGCTCTGTGGGTCTATCAGGAAGAAGGAGTATCTTCTCCTTCTTTGCGATATATTCGAAAAGTTCGGTTGCCCGCGCATCCAGATAATCTGACAGTGGTGAGTGAAAGCACGGTGTGGGTTCTGGGTCATCGGCGACTCGGGGCTTGGGCTCGCAGTTTGACTTTTGGGGGAGAGCGAAGCCGCTGGCTCATCATGGAGGTACGCTCCCTCCCTGAGGATAGGTTCGTCGTTCGGACTCTCTATCGTGCGCCTCGGCGCTACGCTACGGCAAGTGCTGCAGTACCAATAGGGGATTATATCTATGTCGGTAGCATTTTTGAGCCTTATCTCCTTCGGCTCAAGGGAGAGGAAACCATCCAATCTGCCGCTCGCCCAACCAATACAGGCGGCGACCTTGGATCCACACCGCCCTGACTTGTACGGGACAAGTGTAAGTCATGAGCTGCATACCTTCCCACCTTATGAGATTGTTGCGCCAGAAGACCCTTCCCTTTTCGCTTGCCCATCCCTTCTTCATCTCAGGAGGAAAGGGGACAGATTGGAGGTAGTTTCCCCAGCTATCGTACTCAATGATCGCCCGACGAATGGTATCTACGACGAAAACCTTGTCTCCTTCAGCATGAAGGAAGGCAGCTCCTGCAAGGAAGCCTGTACCATATACCTTGCCGCCAAAGCGAAGAAGGACACGACCAAAAGCATCTACCTTGAGGATTTCCTGAGTCTCTCGCAAAAGGAGGTAGAGTTCAGTGCCGCTACTTGCTGTTAAGAGGACAGGAAATCCTTCTGCTACTTCACTTGGAAGCTGTGCATAGGTAAGCCGCTGAAGGGGTTGAAGGTTCGTTCCTAAAAGCATGATCTTCTGACCCTCAGCGTCTAAGACATATACCTGCTGATTGCCAATAGGAGCAATTGAGGCCACGCTGAGAAAGCCTTCTGGCCCTGGAGCACCTCCGATTCTGGTAAGGGAGTCATAACGTGGAGCCCAAAGTTTATAGAAAGCTCGCTGAGTCGCATCCCATCCGTAAATGTGATATAACCCATCCACTGCAAATAGGCTCCATTCTCCGGGCAATTCAATCACTTCTTGAGCATAAGCATATGTCAATAAGAGAAATGCAAGCCTCACCGGAGCTTGAAGCGAATCGTAACAGTCATACGCTGAATCTGGTTTCTATGAATAGGGGTGAAGCGCCACTGAAGAATAGCTTCTTCTCCTGCTCTCTTAAGCTCTGGAGGCGCCTGTAGTTCCAAAGCCCGGGCATGAGAGACGCTTCCGTCGGGCAGCACGAATAGTTCGAATCTGACACGAGCCTCTTTCTGGACCGTATAGCGAGGAGCGACGAAGTGGATGAGTCGTCTATTTTCCGTGCCTTCGTCTCCTTCACCAAATTCTAAAAGTCCGGCTCCGAGGTCTCCTTCTGAAGCGGCTTTCGGGGAGCCTCCTGTGGGCTGGAAGAGCTCCGTTTCTTCCTCCTCTTCTTCTGACGACTCAGGAGTCTCTGCTGGTGAAGGAGGGGTCAGAGGCTCGGGTGAAGCCGGAGTAGAAGGCATCTGGACTGGTGCCGGTTGAGGCGTAGTAATCACCGATGACGAAGGAGAAGGACTTCTTAGGCTTTTGACACTTCCCACTGTTTCAGTGGGACCGAAGTCTATTCGTCCAGCAATTGTATAAGTATTTTCATCTTCAGGCGGAATGGTACCTCTAACTAATACCCAGAAGTATGCAAGAATGAAGAGCGTTAGAAGCATGAGAAGCGTCAAAGCTCCGCTGATTCGGCGTGCCCGAGCTTCTTCTTCAGCGTAGGTTTTCATGGTCGTCTGGTGGCAATCACCACGGCCCCTCGGTATTCAGCGATTAGGGAAAGCGCATACGCTACTTCTTCCATCGTTACTGCGCGATCCACCCGTAAAGTAATTACTCGAGCACTCGGGTCTTTGGGTAAGGGGGTCAAAACAGACCGAATATACCCCTCTAAAGATTCTTTTTGAATACGCTGATTGTCCCAATACCATTCGCCTCGGGCGGTAATCGTAATGCTATGAGGGGCGGGTGTCGGCTGAGTAGAGCGACCCTCAGGCAGCTCAACGCGAACCCCAGCCTGAGAGACAAAACTGGAGGTAAGCATAAAGTAAATCAGCAAAAGAAAGACCATGTCTGCGATGCTTGCTAAGGCAAACTCTGATTGGGGTTGAAGCCTTCGGCGAAACATCCTTTACTTGACAGGCTCTTGAAGTACATCAAGAAAGTCTGTGCTGGCTCCCTCCATCTTGAGGATGAAGCTTTGAATCCGATTCACAAGGAGATTATAGGCAAACTGCATGGGGATTGCTACAATCAACCCAGCAGCAGTAGTAATCATCGCTTCATAAATCCCATCAGCCAGTGCAGCGGGATTAACATTGCCTTGAAGCTGGGAAATCTTCATAAATGCTTGGATAAGTCCCGTTACCGTGCCTAAGAAGCCTACCATTGGTGAGAGAGCAGCTATAGTGGCGAGGTAAGGTACATTTTTCTCCAGCTGAAGAATCTCTAAGTTTCCTTGATTTTGGACGGCTGCCATTATATCTGGTAGGGGTGAGCCTAAGCGGCTAATGCCCTTGCCCACCATTCGGGCAAAAGGCGTCTGAGTGGCTACACACAGAGCTTCAGCTCGCCGTACATCTCCCTGCCGAATAGCGGCTTTCACCTGTTCCATAAAATGGTGAGGATCCCGATCATACTTAGCCACTAAGAGATATCGCTCTAAAAAGATATACAGCCCAATAGCTGCCAGAAGGATAAGGATCACCATAGCCCATCCCCCCATGAGGATGAAATCCAGAAGGGTAAGTTCTACTGGCTTGGGGGAGGGCAGGGTGCCTTCTCCAATTGAGGTCTGGAGCCAGACCATGCCCAAAAATACACCTACTTTTGTGTCCGACATGAAGTTTGTCCGCTTTGTTTGGCAGGGGGAAGAAGCCCTGGGTCTTTTAGACAGGTCGGGTAAGTTCGTTCTTTCTCTAAACGGAGTGGGACGGGTATTAGGACGGCGCTTTCCTTTTAGAGATGTAGAAAGTTATGTTGCGAATCGGCTCCGCTGGGAGGGATGGGTAGAATGGATTTACCGACGATATCATGAGCAAGGTGACTTTGAGGAACTTCAGATACCCTATGGAGTGGTGCATGTGCTCTCTCCCGTTCGCAAGCCTGTGAGCCTCCGAGATGGATATGCCTTCCGTCAGCATGTGGAGGCTGCGCGCCGCAACCGCGGACTTGAGATGATCCCTGAGTTTGACCAGTTCCCCGTCTTCTACTTCTCCAATGCCCTTGCCGTCACCGGTCCAGGGCCAATATATGTAGAGTCGCGACACTTGGAGAAGTTAGACTTTGAGCTAGAGGTGGCAGTTCTCTTGGGGAAATCCGGGCGTAACATTCCTGCTGATAGAGCTGATGAATACATTTTTGGCTATATGCTAATGAATGATTGGAGTGCCCGAGCTTTGCAGATGGAAGAGATGAAGCTGAACCTCGGACCAGCGAAAGGAAAAGATTTTGCCATCAGCTTAGGACCGTGGGTGGTTACCTCAGATGAATTAGAACCCTATCGGACAACCCCGCCATCAGGGCATGTAGGACGAGCGTATCGGCTCGCCCTCCAAGCAGAACTCAACGGAGTACCCATCAGCTACGGCTACCTTTCAGATATGAGCTGGACTTTTGCAGAAATTATTGAAAGAGTAAGCTACGGTGTAGAAGTCGTCCCAGGAGAAGTAATTGGGTCGGGAACTGTAGGTACAGGCTGCCTGCTTGAACTGAATGGCACTCGTCGAAGAAGCCAGCCCGAGGCGCCGGAGAGATGGCTTCAGCCAGGCGATGAAATATGTCTCATTGGACAGGAGCTTGGGCAGCTTGTAAATACAATTCGCGCTGTATAGCCTACATTTGCCTTTGATATGCATTTTCCAGATGACCTTTATTATACACGAGAACATGAATGGCTGCGTCTGAGCAGCGACGGCGAAGGGATAGTCGGTATTACGGACTATGCTCAGTCCCAACTGGGAGACATTGTGTATGTGGATATCCCTACCGTAGGACAGACCTTAGAGGCTGGCGCAGTGTTTGGAAGCGTGGAAGCAGTGAAGACCGTTTCAGACCTTTATCTTCCTGTTTCTGCTACTATCTTGGAGAAAAATCCCCTGCTGGATACTCAACCCGAGAAGGTGAATCAAGACCCTTATGGAGAGGGGTGGATGATCCGAATCCGAATCCTTGATCCCTCTCAGGTGTCTCAACTCTTGCGGGCGGATGCGTATCAGACTCTTATTGCTTGATGCGGGCGGTTATAGTTGGACCGGGGGTCATGGGAGAAACGCTGGGCGGAGCATTTCGGAAGGCCTACCCAGCCGAAGAGTTGGTCTATTTGGGTCCTCCTTCTGCTCGTCGCACTGAGCTGAGCCGACAATACAGTGCTGGAGAAGCTACCTACCCCGAAGAAGTGGGGGCGGTTGATTGGGTTATACTTGCTCTAAAGCCGCAGAAAGCTCAACACATCCTCCCTTTGCTTAGGTCCCTTCTGCAGCCAGATTCCCTCGTTCTCTCAGTGATGGCAGGGATCCCCCTGTCTTATCTAGAAAGAGGCCTTCACCATCCTAAGCTCGTCCGTGCCATGCCGAATACGCCTGGACGGATCGGAGCGGGGATTACCGTCTGGGTCGCTCAAGCTCTGACCGATGAAGAGCGCACGACAGTAGAAAGATTCTTAGAGGGATTAGGAGCTTCCCTCTATGTAGAAGAAGAAGCATACATAGAAATGGCGACGGCGCTCTCAGGCACAGGACCCGCTTATGTCTTTCTGTTTATGGAAGCCCTTACAGATGCGGGCGTTCATATGGGGCTTCCTCGGCATATCGCAGAGAAACTGGTCGTGGAAACCCTTCTGGGTTCGGTCTTATACTATAAGCACAATCCGAAAGGTGCAGCACTTCTGCGATATGAAGTTACCTCTCCTGGCGGAACCACCGCCGAAGCCATTTACCACTTAGAAAAAGCTGGTTTTCGCCCTGCTCTCTCTCGGGCTGTGTGGGCAGCGTATCAACGGGCCCTGAGCTTGAGACCTTCCCTTCCTTGAGGGAAGAGGGCGCTCAAATATTTCCTCCCAATCACGAACCAAAATGCTTTACCGCAATCCTAAATCCGCTTCAATTGCCTCCATGATTTTGCGCCGAATGCCCAGCTGATTAAAACGCGGATCATTACTGGTTGGATGAATCCTATTTGACAGGACTACTACAATAAGCTGACGCTGGGGGTCAGCCCAGGCTGCCGTTCCTGTGAAGCCTAAATGTCCAAAACTGCGACTGGAGAAAGTAGGCGGCACCGATCCTCCCTTTTCTCTGGAAGGCTTATCCCATCCAAGCCCGCGCCCTGTCTCTCCTGCTTCTCGAGTAAAGGTGCTCACTGTAGAAGCTGAGAAATAGCAAAAGCCTGCATATTCGCCTCCCTTGAGGAGCATCCAGAGGAGCTTCGCAAGGTCACTGGCACTGGCAAAGAGTCCCGCATTTCCTGCACTGCCTCCAAGAAGAGCAGCGGTCGGATCATGAACATAGCCACGTAAGGTGTCCTTTCTCCATAGGGTTTCTATCTCTGTAGGCGCACATAGCGAGTCTAAGCAGGCTAGCGCCGGATGAAAAGCCATTCGGTATAGCCCCATGGGTTGATAAAAATTTCGCATAACGTACGATTCCATAGACTCTCCTGCGATATATTCCAGATACCGCTCCAATACAACCATTCCTAAGTCAGTGTAAATCGCTCGACGAGTCGGTTGAACAGGGAGAGAGAGAATTTGCATCCATACTTTTTGGGGGTAGTCCCGATGAAGATAAAAAGTTCGGCTTACAGGTAGGGTATGGGTATCCGACAGGTTAGGTGAAAGGGACTCTCTTTCTTTGAGAATTTCCTGGATAAGAGGAAGAGTGGGTGGAAATCCCCCCGTATGAGTGAGAAGCTGATAGGGTGTGAGCCGACCCACAGGCCACCTTTCCCACTGAGGAACTCGGACAGCCAACGGTTCATTGAGACGAAGCTTGCCTCGCTCATATAAGTCCATTCCCATCAGAGTAGTGGCGAAAACCTTCGTAAGTGAGGCTACATCGTAGAGATGATGGGTCGGCGAAGGAACGCGCTGGTCCGTAGAGCTAAGTTTTCCTATCCCTCGGCTGTACACGATAGTGTCTCGGTAGATGACGGTAACAACAAATCCCGGAGAAAGATTCTGCTCGAGCGCTTCGCGCAGGACAGAATCTGTCCGCTGGAAAGCGTAAGGAGAGCGATAAGGAAAAAGAGGTCGGTAAAGTGCCATATCATAGGCTACAGTTCGGGGATAACGCATAGGGATGGGAATAGGAAGCTGTCCCAGGGGTGGTGCCGCCCCAAAAATGATATTTGCTGTCTGCCACTGAGAAAGTGTGTCTTCCTGGTAGGCTAAAAGAGTGGCATCTTCCTCTCCAAAGAAAGAAAGTGAGTAGGGGTTCCCAAACACACACAAAATGATCTCCCGCTGGGCACTGCCAAGCTCACAGAGAAAGTCCAAGACCTTAGGGCGCACACCAAATCCTCGTCGGGGATTATTAGAGAGTCCGAAGAGCCCAACAATAAAAGTAGTATATTCATTCAAAGCTCGAACGAGAGAATCAGGGGGAAGTTGATCCAGACTTGGAAACACCACCACATCCATTGCACAATACTGAGACAGGTAGCGATAGAAGGGGGCAGGTTTATCATATCCGATTTGGACGTATAGAAGACGACGCTGCAGAGCATGTCCAAGCGGAAGCAATTGGGCTCGGTTCTGAAGAAGGGTAACCGCTCGGATGTAAGCTTCCCGTAGAGGCTTGAGAAGGACTTCTGCCCATAAGTCTTGAATGAGATTCGCCACTGGGATGAGAGGAGCAGAGGGTGTAAGCCCTAAATACACCTTGAGCTGAAGAATCCGTCTAACTTTTTCCTCTATTTCTTCTTCTGTGAGTCTCCCCTGAAGGACGGCATTGTGTATGGCTCGTATGACTACGGGTACATTCTCAACATAGAGCAGGATATCGGCGCCTGCCTCTAGCGCCCGTACTTCTAACTCTCCAGGTGGAAAATAGAGTGAGACTGCCTTCATATTCAGCGCGTCTGAGAAGATTATCCCCTTGAATCCAAGCTTTTCCCGCAAAAGCCCATGAATCACTCGCCGAGACACTGTCGCCGTGAAGGTGTCTAATGCTGGTACAAGCAGATGTCCAATCATAATTCCTCCGATTCCTTCACGGATAAGATGGTAGAAGGGATATAGCTCTACACTGTCTAAGCGTTTCATGTCATGGGGGATGAGGGGTAGATCAAAATGAGAGTCTAAGTAGGTGTCTCCATGCCCAGGAAAATGTTTAGCTACAGCAAGCACGCCTTCTGCCTGAAGGGCATGCATATAAAGGAGGCTAAGCTGAGTGACTCGGTGACGCTCGGCACCGAAAGCCCTTACCCCGATCACGGGATTTTGAGGATTACTATTGATGTCGGCGACAGGGGCAAAGTTGATATGGACACCAAGGCGGCGGCACTGGCGAGCGATAGCTTGCGCCACTTGATATACGAGGGAATCCTCGGGGAGGGCCGCCAGCGTAAGGGCATTTGGGAAGCGAGGCATGCTGTCCAAACGCATAGCAGGACCCCATTCCGCATCCATTGCAATAAGGAGGGGAATTGAGCTCTGCTGCTGAAAAGCATTTGTGAGAAGCACTTGGGAGGTGGGGCTGCCTTGCATGAAAATAACCCCTCCCACTTTGTATCGGCTGATCCAGCGTTCTATCTCTCGGCGATTAGAGCGACGGGGGTCACTATAAGCAGGTACCATGAGGAGCTGGCCAATCTTTTCTTCCAGGGTAAGATGAGCCAACTGCTCATTTACCCACTGATTATCGGCTAAAAGGAAGGGAGGCAGCTTGCTCTCAAGCTGCACCCAGAAAACTCCTCCTATCAGGAGCCCAAGAGTAGCGCCCAATCTCGTTGAAGAAATCCTTTCACCTCACCTTCTTGAAGGTCACCACTCAATAGTCGAGCCCAATCCCACACATGTTCCAGCCATCGTTTATCCTGAGAGAGGAGGTAGCGTCGATAGACAGGATGCTGAGTATTGAAGAGAAGACGCGAAGGAGGGACTACTTCTCCTTGGAGAGCGGCTTCCTGCAGGCGACGACGGGCTTCTTCTCGGAGTAAAAGGGCAGGGGGAGCCTCCTTCCCCATTGCTTGAGGTTCTATCCGCAGACCCGTCAGCTTCTCCAGGGCCTCTTTCACTTGCTGGGTCTCTGCAATTGTAAGAGTATCTTCCGATTGCTCTCCTTCTAACCAGCGAGCTGCTTCCTCTGCATCCACCCGCAGCAGCCGTATACTCTCCTGCCCTTCTATGTAAGAAATCCAATAAGGGTCTATTACTGTATCAGCTACTATCACAGGATGACCCTTTGCCGTAAAGAGATGAGCCACCATTCCCTGCCGTTTTGGATCATTTACATAAAACCCTACCGACACACCTCGGCTGTCCTTCATTCCTGCGACTTTGGACTTGTACTCAGGAAGGGTATAAAAAGAGCCTTCTGTCGTGCGCACCAGTGCAATCTCTCTTACCCGCTTCGCAAAATCTTCATCTCGTACCATACCATACTTGACAAATGGACCGACACTTTCCCATATCTTTTCGTACTCAGCTCGGTTCTGTTCCGCAAGCTCTTTAAGCTTTTCGGCGACTTTGCGGCTAATGTACTGGCTGATCTTTCGCACAGTTGGGTCTACCTGTAACTGGCTCCGAGAGACATTGAGAGGGACGTCAGGAGACTCTATCACCCCATGTAGGAGTTCGAAATAAGATGGAAGGAGCTCACTGAGTTGATCAGTAATAAACATGCCTTTCACATACAGAGAGAGGGTGTTTCGTTCAATCACCATATCTGGACGAAGCGGCGGAAAGTATAAGATACCTTGTAAGGTAATGGGATAATCAATGTTCAAATGCACATGAAATATGGGCTCAGGGCGGTTTGGGTAGAGAAGCTGGTAGAATTTTTTGTAGTCTTCTGGAGAAAGAGTAGTAGGATGCTCTCTCCAAAGAGGTTTCTGATTGATAGAGCTGCCTTCTACGAGTATGCGGATAGGTAGGAATCGGGCGTACTTCTCTGCTACTTGGCGAACTTTCCAGACTTGAGCATACTCATCGTATTCTCGGGCAAGGTAAAGGGTCACTGTTGTCCCACGTCCTTCGGGGCGTTCGGCTGCTTCTACCTCATACCGCTCGGAACCATCGCCTATCCATCGAACGCCCTGGGCTCCTTTTTGATAAGACTGAGTAAGAACCTCTACCTTTTCCGCTACCATGAAGGCAGAGTAAAAACCCATCCCAAAAAAACCAATAATATCTGTCTCCTTATACTTCTGAGCAAATTCTTGAGCACTAGAGGCAGCAATTACAGTGAGAAATTTTTCTACCTCTTCTTCTGTCATGCCGATTCCATTGTCTCGGATCACCAGCTGCCGCTTAGCAGGATAGACGAGGATTTCTACCTTAAGTTCAGTAGGGTCTATAGGGAGTCCCTCATTTGGCGCAACTGCAAGGAGCTTCTGGCAAGCATCCACTCCATTTGCAATAAGCTCGCGCAGAAACACATCCGAATGACTGTAGAGATATCGGCGAATAATCGGAAGGAGCCCTGACAAATTGACGCCAAGCGTCCCTACTCGCATGGGACGAAGATAGAAGGATTTGGGCTCAGAGAAGAGTTATTAGCTGCTCCCTGCTTGCGAAAAACAAGAGGTAGGCTCAGCTAAAGAGAGGGTCTTGAGGTTCTTCATAGAGCCTGACCCTCACAACTTCTCATAAAAACCCTACATTTGAGAGGTATGAAACAGCAGGCCACGCTTCCCCAACTTAGGTCAATTTTTCTTGAATATCCTGCTTCAGAAAAGATATATATCCGAGGGAATCTCTACCCTTTCCTTCGAGTGGGGATGCGAGCAGTAAAGCTACAGGATCCGGAGTATCCAGTCTATTATGCTTATGACACCAGTGGGGCTTATAGTGAAGGCCCCGTTGATATCTATCATGGACTTCCTCGGCTGCGAGAGGGGTGGATTCTCTCTCGGGAAGATGTAGAGCGCCTTCCTCATTTCACTAGTCCCTTCGCTCAAAAAATGTATGAATCTCCTCCTCCCACAGCCTTTCCTCATCAGCATCTTCCTTTGCGGGCAAAGCCTGGGCGCGGGGTTACTCAGCTTCATTATGCTAAAGCAGGTATTATCACGCCAGAGATGGAGTATGTGGCGATTCGGGAGAATCAGCGGATAGAGGCTTACCGTCAGGCTGGTCAGAAGCAGCCACGGTTTCATCGCGGGCAAGCATGGGGGATTGCTCTTCCTGAAGAAATCACTCCTGAATATGTGCGTCAAGAAGTGGCAGCCGGAAGAGCTATTATTCCCGCAAATATCAATCATCCTGAAACTGAGCCTATGATCATTGGGCGGGGCTTTCGTACAAAGATTAATGCAAACATTGGTAATTCTATTGTAACTTCTTCCATTGCAGAAGAGGTAGAAAAGGCTATATGGGCGGCATATTGGGGTGCAGACACTATCATGGACCTCTCTACAGGACGCCATATTCACGAGATCCGTGAATGGATCCTGCGCAATAGCCCTGTTCCTGTCGGTACAGTGCCTATTTATCAAGCTCTTGAAAAGGTGAATGGCAAACCAGAAGAACTCTCATGGGAGATTTTCCGAGAGACGCTTATAGAGCAGTGTGAGCAAGGAGTGGATTACTTTACTATTCATGCTGGGGTTCGGTTAGCTTACATTCCTAAGACGCTCCATCGCGTGACGGGAATCGTATCCCGAGGTGGCTCCATCATCGCTCAGTGGTGCTTGGCTCACCATAAGGAAAACTTTCTTTACACCCATTTTGAGGAAATCTGTGAGATTCTTCGGCAATATGATGTAGCTATTTCCTTAGGTGATGGTCTGCGTCCAGGAAGCATCGCCGACGCTAGCGATGAAGCTCAGTATGCTGAACTGCGAACGCTTGGACACTTGGCAAGAATAGCTTATGAGTATGATGTTCAGGTAATGATAGAGGGACCAGGTCATATCCCTATGCAGCTTATTGAAGAAAACATGCAAAAAGAATTGAAAGACTGCTATGAGCGTCCGTTTTACACCTTGGGTCCTCTTGTTACGGATATAGCTCCTGCCTATGATCACATTACTTCGGCGATAGGTGCGGCGATGATTGGATGGTTTGGTGCAGCGATGCTATGTTATGTCACTCCTAAGGAACACCTGGGCCTTCCTAATAAGGAGGATGTTCGTGAAGGTATTATTGCCTACAGAATCGCTGCTCATGCAGCTGACATAGGCAAGGGACATCCAGCCGCTCAGTGGCGCGACTACCTTCTGAGTCGTGCCCGGTTTGACTTCAGATGGAAGGATCAGTTCAATCTCGCCTTAGATCCTGAGAAGGCTAGAGCCTATCACGACGAGACCCTTCCGGCTGAGAATGCTAAACTTGCCCATTTCTGTGCGATGTGTGGGCCTAAGTTCTGTTCTATGGAGATTACTCATCGGATTCAGGAGATTGCGGTGAAGCTGGGGCTGCCTTTTGCTCAATTCGGTGGAGGGGAAGAGTCTGTGCGTATGTGAGGTTATGTGATTGGTGGGCGGCGGCAGCCCCCACAGGCGGCGGCC
>JANXAJ010000047.1 GCA_025062295.1 Bacteroidia bacterium
CCCACCCCCACAGATATCATCAAAAAGAACCCCTTCCCCCTGGCCAAAGGGAGCATCCTTTCACTTCTCGTATCCTAATAAAGCCAGCTTCAAGGACAAGCATTTCCTATAACTCGTCATCGCTTGCCGCTACAAGCGCTGAAGCTTTTCTATACTCCGTCACTCGTCCTTCAAAGAAGTTCTGCTCTTTCCTGATATCCATCAGCTCTGCAAGCCAAGGAAGGGTATTCCGAGCATGAGGATAGAGAGGTTCTAATCCCACGCTCTGGAGTCGCCGATTGGCAATGTAGTGAATGTATTCTACAAACTCTTCTGGCTTGAGCCCCACAGCAGGGAGGGGAAGACAGTCGTGAATAAACTCTTCCTCTAATCGAACCCCTTCTGCCATCAGCTCCCGAAGCTCTGCCTGAAAAGAGGGAGTCCATATATCTGGGTTCTCATTTATAAGCTCAAGAAGAAGACGCCGAAAAAGTTCTATGTGATTACTCTCATCGCGCAGGGTATAGCGAAACATCTGTCCGATTCCTGGAAATTTGCCTTGACGATATAAACTCAAAACCATACCAAAAAGCCCATAAAACTGAGTCCCTTCCATAATCAGACCGAAAGTAAAGATATTTTTTGCCAGAAGCTGTTTATTTTCTGTCTTTGTAAGGTCTAACTCTCGACGAAGAGAATGGGAGACTTGTGTTACAAAGGCATTTTTGGCCTTGATTGTGGGTATATCAACAAACATCGCCTCACACTCATAAGGGTCTATTCCGAGCGATGAAATCATATAGAGAAGGGAATCAGCATGGATATTCTCTTCATGAGCATGTCTGCCCAAGACGAGCTTGAGCTCGCTCGCTGTTACAATCTCTCGCACGACATGGATGATATTATCTCCGACGATGCCTTCTGCGGCAGAGAAGTATCCAACTGCCATCCGAATGATCCATCTATCGATATCAGAGATATCCCTGCTTTTCCACTGAGCAACATCTTTATGCATAGGAATGTCTTCTGGCTCCCAGTGGTTAGCCTTCATGGTACGGTAGAGGTCGTAAGCCCAAGGATACTTGAGCGGAAGCAGATTGAATGCCATTGTGATTCGTCCATTGATGATACGCTTCTCGGCGATAGCCTGTTCAGCCTTCTCTACATTCAAGACGAATTCTCGTCCGCCGAATCTGTAGGTACGCGTAGCCATGCTTCTAAGATAACAAGAAAAGAGAGGTGCATCTCGCTTCTAGGACTGCATAAATTGTGGAAGGATTGATCCGAGAGGTATGAGGGATTGGGAGGATTTTGTGTTGTTTCCTTAATTTTGGAGGAGAAGTGCTCGGGTGGAGAATTATTGGGATGATCTGCTTGCTTTTATGTGCTCAAGACGGGCATCCTTTAGAATTAGAAGAGGATATTGACCTCCTGGATGAGTTTTTTGAGAGAAAAGATAAGAGTAGAGATTCAATGCCTGTGCCAGCAGTGGCAGGGTATGTCCCAGAAGCAGATACTCTTTTTACTCCTTCAAAACCTCTACCTCCTTTGAGATTGATTGACTCTCCTCTTTATCAAGACTTAACCACAGATGCCCGACTCAACGCTCGTCTTTCTACCAAACATCCTTTTACAGTTCAAATAACGCGTCCACAGCTTCAGAATATGCGGGGTTATCCTCTCATTCATGGATTTGAAACTTGGTATTTGTATGTTGTCAAGGCGGAACAGATTCGCTTGAATGGAAAGCTCCTGCGTACCAATGGAATGCCTACTTACATTGCCATCGTGAGTCCTCTTAGTCGGTTGGATGAACTCCCCCCTCTCTTTGAAAGTCCTGCACTCATGCTTAAGGGGATTGTAGATTATGGAGATACGATCGTAAAGCATTTTAGCCTGGAGAAAAAACGGCTCAAGAAGGAACTGGACAGTTTGCTCAAGCAGCCTATTTCATCTGATGAGCTGAGGGCAGAGGAGCAAGTGAAAATGTTAGAATCAATAGCAGATTCTTTAGAATATGCGGAGTCCTACTATGAACTTTATAGGCAGTTTCGTCGAGTAAAAAGCTCTGGTCGCGCTATTATTGAATTTTTTCTCAGCTTTCCTTTCAATCGGACGCTGACCTACTCTATCTACTCAGCCCCTTATGCTCTTCCACAGTATGTGCCCTCTTCTACGGTAGAGTCCAAGCCGCCGAAGCGGAAGCGCTCATAGTTTTGTGGAGAGATGCGAACCTCCGTTTTACCCCATCTTATCATCATCAATGGGCTTGTATGGTTGGCAGGTCTTCGTTTCCCTCGCCTACCCTATTACATGGCAGTGCATAAAATACAGTATGGCTTGGAGGCCTGGCAGGTGCTTACCTACTTTTTTACTCATCGCAGTTTCTGGCATATCCTCGCCAACATGGTGGCTCTATGGAGTTTAGGCAGTGCGGTAGAACCAGTAATGGGCAGACGCAAGTTTCTTGTTTTTTACCTTTTTGTGGGGATTGCCTCGGGGATTGCGCTTGCTTTTTTAGACCCTTCCCCTATCCCAGTTTTAGGAGCTTCTACGAGCGTGAGTGGGGTTTTAGCTGCTTTTGCTTACCTTTTCCCTCGGTCGCACTTGGTCATTTTTCCAGTGCCTATTCCTATTCGAGCGAAATGGCTGGCGATAGGATTTGCTGCTTTATCTGCTCTACTCTTTATTTGGGAGCCAGTGATGGGAGGCATTTCCCATCTTGGGCATCTCTTTGGCCTTTTCTTTGGGTGGGTTTATATGCGCTGGCTCTGGCAAATGCGTCTCTGAATCCTCTTTCAATCGGGGCATGTCCCCATAGAAAGCGCACTACCGAAGCTCTAAAGTAGATGATGGCTTTCAGGAAATCGAGCCCACTTGCAGTTCCAATTGACCCTAGCCTAATAGGCTCTCTCTTCTCTCGCCTTCGTCAGAAAGGAGTAGGCGACAGGCTAAGGCTTCTAAAGCTATCGGAGAGAATGAGAAAAGCTGAGGAAGGAATGCTTCTTAGCTGGCTCGAGACCAGAAAAGGTATGATGTAGGGCGTGTATTGAAGGAGCTGTATCGCTTTAGCACATTCCTTTTGAGCGAGGAAGCGCTGCAGAAAGTATATCCCTTCTCTCCTTTGTAGATTATTAGCAGAAAATGGGGGAGTGTGGAAGAGAAAAACGACTCCAAAGAGATTTATACGAAAGCGGAGATACCTGTAATATCTTCTCCTGTGATGAGGAGGTGGATCTCATGAGTTCCCTCATAAGTAATGACCGACTCTAGATTCATCATATGGCGCATGATAGGATAGTCACCCATGATACCCATACCTCCAAGTATTTGGCGAGCGGTTCGGGCCACTTCAAGCGCCATGGCTACATTATTTCGCTTTGCCATGGAGATTTGTTGAGGGGTGGCTCGTCCCTCATTCATAAGCTGGCCCAGTCTGAAGGCCAGAAGTTGAGCCTTAGTGATTTCAGTAAGCATTTCGGCTAATTTCTTTTGAGTGAGTTGAAAGGCAGCAATGGGCTTACCGAACTGCACTCGTTCCAAGCTGTACTGAACAGCGGTCCGGTAACAGTCTAAGGCTGCTCCGATAGCGCCCCAGGCGATGCCATATCGGGCACTATTCAAGCAGGAGAGAGGGCCACGCAATCCCACCACTCCAGGGAGGAGGTTTTGCTTAGGAACTCGCACTTTTTCCATCACAAGCTCGCCGGTGGCAGAAGCCCGTAGAGACCATTTGCGGTGAAGCTCTGGAGTAGAAAAGCCTTCCATCCCTCGCTCTAAGATGAGTCCTCTCACTTGACCATCAGGACCTTTTGCCCATACAATCGCTATATCAGCAAAAGGGGCATTTGAAATCCACATCTTGCGTCCTGTGACGACATAGCTATCTCCTTCCTCGTAGAAGTAGCTTTCCATGCCAGCTGGATTTGAGCCATGATTAGGCTCAGTCAGACCAAAACAGCCAATAATTTCTCCCCGAGCCAGCCGAGGAAGGTAGTACTGACGCTGGTAGTCGGAGCCGAATTTCCAAATAGGATACATCACGAGTGAGCTTTGGACAGAAGCAATCGAGCGAATCCCCGAGTCTCCCGCCTCAATCTCCTGCATAATAAGTCCATAGGAGATGTAATCTAGGCCTGCCCCTCCATACTCCTCAGGGATAAAAGGACCAAAGACTCCAAGTTGCGCCATTTCTGGCACAAGATGAATAGGACATTCAGCTCGCTGAGCATAATCATCAATTATCGGCTTGAGTCGGGATTCGACCCATTGCCGAACAGTGTCTCGAATAGTCCGCTGCTCGGGCGTATAGAGCGCCTCTATGTCAAAATAGTCTGTAACTATTGACCGACTCTGAGCCAAGGTCTGCACAGAGCAAAGTAACAAAAATGTGTAAGGAAGTGGGCTTGCATAAATGGATTTCTGCCTATATTTGTCCAGAAAGACGGCTTCGTATGTGGAGAAGAGTTGGCTACTCTCTGCTTTTGGGCTTGTATTCCAGATTATTATGGGCACAGGACCCTCAGTTTTCTCAGTTTTTTGCGAATCAAGTCGTTCTCTCTCCTGCCTTCACAGGAATTACAAACGGTCCTCGGATTGCCCTGGCTTATCGGATGCAATGGACTGCCATTCCGGGCTACTATCGGACCTTTGCTGCAGCTTATGATCAGCCGGTTTTCTTTGGTCAGATTCGCAATGGATTAGGGTTGTCTTTCATTGGCGACCAGGCAGGGGAGGGGAATCTCACCAAACTTAATCTCCTTCTGAATTATGCCCTTCACATAGAGCTTACTCGCAATAGTGCCCTTAGTTTGGGACTTTCAGGAGGGATTATGCAGGCGAGTGTGGATTTTTTCCGACTTCGTTTTCCAGACCAAATCGATCCGAATGCGGGGTTTGTGCTCCCCACCCAGGAGACAAACTTTTTCCAGAATCGTATTCATGAAGATGTCAATGCAGGTGCCCTTTACTATAATAGATACATCTACATAGGTACTTCTGTAATGCATATCACTCAACCTCAGCAACGGTTTTACAACTTTGCTTTAGCGAATCCTGCCTCTGCTCGGCTCCCAATCCGAGCAAACTTTTTTGGTGGAGCTCAGATACCTATAGATCGTAACCGAGAAGGCCGCCAGTCCCTCAGTCCTGCGGTTATGTACCGCATTCAACAGCCTTTCCAGCAATTAGATGTGGGATTATATTATACGATTGACCCGGTAGTAATAGGGGTTTGGTATCGGAATCGTGATGCTATCATTGGGCTAGTGGGTATTCAGAAAGGTATCTTCCGAGTAGGCTATTCTTATGACTACACCATCTCCACCCTTACTAACCGCCTTTCAGCCGGTTCTCATGAGGTTTCTGTAGTAGTGGAATTTGATCGGGAGCGTCGTGTAGGCCTCAAACATCGTCGGAATTATCCGTGTCCGAGATTTTAGCAAAACCGCTACCTTTGCGTATGTATATGATGAAACGATGGATAGCCCCTGTGATGGCGGGTGTAATTGCCCTCTGGACTTTTCCTGCTTGTGGTGGAAAGGAAAACATTGAAGATCCTGGCAGCGCCAGTCGGCTTACAGGGCTAAAGTTTGCCCGCAAAAGTGGAGGGGAGGGATTTTATGTCAAGCCCTATAGAGAGATGCCACCAGCTCCAGGCCTGGTATTCATAGAAGGCGGGACCTTTCACATGGGTGGAACAGAGAAAGACCTGGACTTTGAGCACAATGCTCGTGTCCGTCAAGTAACTGTCGCTAGCTTTTATATAGACGAAACAGAAGTGCCGAATGTGGAATATAAGCAGTTTCTATTTTATGTCCAGAAAGACTCTGGGGAGCAGAAAGCCCAGTTGCTCTATCCTGATACTAATGTCTGGTTTCGTGAAATGGCTTACAACGATCCGTATGTGAGGTACTACTTCCAACATGAAGGCTATCACATGTATCCAGTTGTGGGGGTGAATTGGCATCAGGCGAGAGAATTTGCCACTTGGCGCACAGCTATTGTAAATAAGCAGCTCACGGACCGAGACCCTGAGGCGATTTTGTATCCAGATTATCGGTTGCCTACTGAAGCAGAATGGGAGTATGCTGCGCGAGCGGGGTACGAACAAGAATTGTACCCTTGGGAGGGGCGTAGTCTGCGCGATATGAAAGGGCGATTCCGTACCAACTTCAAACGAGGACGCGGCGATTACGCTGGTCGCTCCAATAAAGGAGGCTCTCTCCTTTATGAGGGTCTCAATGATGCATATATGATACCTGCCCCAGTGAAGGCCTACTATCCGAATGATTTCGGTATCTATAACATGGCAGGAAATGTGGCGGAATGGACGGAGGATACCTACCGGGTTTTGAGTTATGAAGATGCGGAAGACCTCAATCCACATCGGCGGCGAGGGGCAGTCCAAGTGGATCAGTTTCAGTATGATGATGATTATAATCCGAGGACCAGCCTTTTGTTCAGTCCGAAGGCAGCGGCAGCTGCTGCGCAAGAGGGAGGAGGCGGCAGTCCATGGCCTGATCTGGGGGCTGATGCAGCTAAGGTTTATCGGGGAGGGTCATGGGCAGATATAGCCTACTATGTCACCTGTGGGGCTAGACGATACCTCCACGCTGACTCTGCTTCGGCTACTGTTGGCTTTCGCTGTGCGATGGTGCGGGTGGGTCGCCCCTACTAAGTTGCCTCTCAAGCTCCCCTCTCGGAAGGATATAGCGCTTTTTTGGGTCATGGCATCTCCTATAGGTAGGTACTATGACCCTAATACAATTCAGGGTGTCTGAGCAGTGGAGATAGGGAAATTATGGGAGGAACGAGTAGCATACCCCATGTATAGCTACTAAAGGCTGAAGCTAAAAAGCTCTCGTGAGAATCCTTCTAAAAGCCAGTGATGATGCAAAATGGTAAATACGGGGCTCAATCCGCCTTTACAGCAGATTATTAAGAGAGAGCTGGCTGCAGAACAGGGCGATCTGGATGTGAAAGTAAAGAGCATAGAAGAAGGGTGTGAATAGCCTACGAGCCAAAGAAACGTAGAGGGAAGTGGCCACGATGCGCAGCCTACCAGAGGAGCAATTGGAACTGGGAGGTTTCCCGCAATACAGCCCTTTCAAGCCCTTAAGCTCCTTAGTCGTAGAGGCATTCCTAAACTTGTCCTGAGTCTTTGTCAGTGGGTTCTGGATCCAGTGGATCGGTGCTAAGAAAGCTAATGGTATCATGATAAGGGCCTTAGGACTAAGAGCACCTCTCTTCTCTGGGTAGATGAACAACTCACCTAACGAGTGACAATCCCTTGTTATATTTGCGTGGTGTAGGTGTGCAAGCGAGATACGACCTGATTGTTATAGGAGGGGGGGCGGCAGGTTTCGCTGGGGCTATGCGGGCGATGGATTTTGGCAAAAGGACCTTGCTAATTGAAAAACATAGAATTGGAGGTGCGGCTCTTTCGGGAGGAGCACTCTCCTCCAAGACATGGTGGGAGCTAGCAAAGGACTTTGATAAGCTTTTCCTTACAGATAGAGGCTATCGTGTAAAGGATTTTGAGTTTTCCTTCGCTGATTTTCGTCGAATTGTAGAGACTGCAGTAGAGGAGAGACGTCACCAGATGCTGCGTCAGATTAATCATTATCATCACTTAGGGATGTTAGACTTGGTATATGGTACAGCTTCTTTTGTAGAGCCTCACCGAATTCAGGTGCATCCTAGGGATGGCGAGCCCTTTTACGCAGAAGCCGATTATTTCCTCATAGCTACGGGCAGTCGTCCAAGAACCATACCGAATTTGCCTATCGATGGCAAAAGGATATTTACTAGTGATCATATTGATTCTTTGGAAGAGTTTCCCTCAGACCTTCTTATCGTAGGTTCGGGTGTGATTGGATGTGAGTTTGCTAGTATATTTTCTACCTTCCCGAGACTGCGTGTGACCATGATAGAAAAAGCTGATCGGATTTTACCTTATGAAGACCCTGATGTATCTGATACGGTGATGCAAAATCTTTCTGAGTGCAATGTTCGCTTTTTCACCTGTGCTCAGCTTGCTTCGCTGAGGGTAGAAGAAGAGGGAGTGTATTATGAGGTAGAGGAGAAAAGTGGTATGCGCCACAAAGAAAAGGCTTCGCATGTGCTTGTAGCAGTGGGGCGAGTGCCTAACTCGGAAGGGCTGGGTTTAGCAGAGATAGGGGTGGAGATAGATGTCTCAGGGCATGTATGGAGTCAGCAAACACAGACTTCTGTACCGCATATTTTTGTGGCAGGAGACTTAGATACCCAGAAGGCCGGATTTGTGAATGTAGCGGAGCAGGAGGCCCGATATGCTGTTGAACGCATGTTTAGGCGAGTAAAGCGTCCCTTAGAGTATGATCACCTCTCATGGATCATGTTCCTGCGTCCAGAGGTAGCGGGCGTAGGGCTAAATGAACAGCAAGCGCAAGCTCAGGGGTATGCTTACCGAGTGGTGCGCTACAATTACGATATGACAGCCCGTGGGATTGCCATGCGAACGAAACGCAGCTTCTTCAAGCTTATCACTACAGATGAACCCGATCCTTATATCATAGGGTGCAGGGCCGTAGGTCCTCAAGCTTCTTCTATTATTGGTGTGGTAGCAATGATGATTCGGTTTTCACGACGAGTGAGTGATTTGTGTAGCATCCTTCAACCTCATCCAGCTCTCACAGAGGGTATTCAAGAGTGTGCTCGTGCTCTTTTAGGGGAAGCCATCTTCAAGCCAGAGTTGCTTCTTGAATGAGGGCATGGACTGCTTTCCTCCTGCGCGGCAGGTATGCATGGCTTATACTGGTGGGCATGGGTTCCATATTCATGGCGTGGCATGCCCAGAAGGTGGAGATAGTCCAAGATTTTATCAAAGTAGTTCCGGAAGATGATGAGGATTATCAGGCTTATCGCGCTTTTCAAAAGGAATTTGGTGATGATGCTGCGACTTTAGTTGTAGGTTTTACTGTTCCATCTACTGCTCCTCAGCGGTATTGGATGGGTCTGAAAGCCCTTACCGACACGCTTGTACGGCTGACAGGGGTTCGGCGAGTATTCGGCTTGCCTACTGCTGTGCATCTGCGCTGGCAAAACGGGCGATTTGAAACAGAACTCCTGCCTCTGCCGAAAGATTCTGCTTCTTGGGCGAGCCTTCGCCATGCCCATCCCCTCTACTTCCGCCTCTTGTGGGATAGTACGGGACAGAGTACCCTTCTCTTTATTCAGATAGACTCTCTCACTCTCCATAGCAAAGCCAAGCATACCCTCATCAGGCAGATAGAAGCTATCTCTCGGCTATGGGCGGCTCAAGAGGGCGTCAGTGTGCATTTCGCTGGTGTGCCTTACCTCCGGCACTATGTGAAGCAGTTCCTTCCCACCGAACTATGGCTTTTTACGGCTGCTTCTCTGGGATTGACGGTATTAGCTCTTTGGTCTTACTTCCGCTCGTGGTATGCCGCCGTTTTCCCCGTAGTCCTATTGGGACTAGCCTCGCTCTGGACGGTAGGAATCATCGGATTGTATGGCTTCAAGCTGACCCTCCTCACAGCTCTTCTTCCCCCTGTAATCATCATTCTGGGGATTCCACCAAGTATCTACATGCTCTCAGACTATCACCGATTCTACGTAGCTAAGGGGAATAAAGTGGCAGCCATTCAAGAGATGCTGAGTCAGTTAGGGCTTGTAACCTTGATGATTCACGGCAATACAGCTCTTGGATTTCTCACACTGTATCTCACGAACGTGGTGCCTTTACAAGAATTTGGGCTCGTTGCTTTCTGGGGCACGATGGCAACTTACTTCCTTACAATCCTTCTTTTGCCTTCTTTTTTTATGATCCTACCTGAGCCTCGAGAACGCGATCTGCGTCATCTCACTAACCGTTGGCTTGTCCGATTTGCCTATTGGATAGGAAAGACGGTGGAGAGGCGGCGTGGGTGGATCTATGGTATAACAGGGGGACTTTTTCTTGTGGGATGGGGGGGCGTCCTGCGATTAAAAGCTGTATCCTATATGGCGGATGATTTACCCTCAGAAGCAGAGGTAAGGCGCGACCAAGCTTTTTTTGAACGCTGTTATGGGGGAACGATGCCATTTGAGATCGTATTAGAAGCAAAACAACCCCAAGGCTTACGGCGCATCCGAACCCTTCGGATGTTGGCTGCCCTTCAAGATAGCTTAGCCAGATATCCAGAGCTTGCCCGCAGCTTAAGTATTGCAGACCTAGTAAAGGCAGCTCGTCAATCTCTATGGGGGGGTACTCCTCAGGCTTATAGACTCCCCCAGCCCGAGGAACTACCTATTCTGCTACGAGCTTTACGGGCTCAAGAGCGCTCTGTGCCTCTCTTAGGAACCCTCGTGGACTCTGCCTATCAACGAACCCGCATCACTACTTTCGTCAAGGACATCGGCTCTTTAGAAATGCCTCGCCTTCTTTCCCAGCTTCGTAAGGACATCGAGGCTACCTTTGGTGAAGAAGCCGCTCTTGTCCGTATAACCGGAACTACCTTGATCTTTCTCAAGGCGATTGACTATCTTATAGAGAATCTCATTTGGAGTCTCTTAGCAACTTTTCTATTGGTAGCGCTCCAAATGTTTCTACTTTATGGTTCTTTTCGGATTATGCTGATCAGTATGGGGGTGAATTTGCTTCCGCTTTTTTTAGTAGCTGGACTTATGGGCTATATTGGTCTGCCCCTCAAGCCTTCCACAGCTCTGATTTACGAGATGGCTTTTGGAATCGTAGTAGATAGTGCAATACATTTTCTGAGTTCCTACCAGTGGTACTATCGCCGACATCCCATTCCTGCTCGCGCAGCCATAGTCAGCATTCATCACACAGGTGCCCTTATCGCCTATACCTCTTTTGTTTTGCTAATGGGCTTTGGTATATTTATTTTTTCATCTTTTGGAAGCTCGCAATCCCTGGGCATTCTGACGGGTATATCCCTACTCATCGGGTTTTTCTCAAATACCCTTCTTCTTCCTGCTCTTCTTATTACTTTCAGGCAAGCTCATGAGGGGACAGTCAAGCAGGTACTTCGTCAGGCACGGGCGTCTGGTCGGCTACTGGTTCGTATGGCAGGGGATAAGAGCGAAGAAACGAGCGTATCTCTGCCCGAATCCGATTGAGCCTACTTTCATCAGAGCGGTGGATGAGGGCTTGGTCTATCCATTCAGCCACCTGCTGAAACTCTGATTCTGTCAAACCACGGGTAGTAAGCGCAGGGGTGCCCAGTCGAATTCCACTCGTGATAAGGGGAGGCTGGGGATCATTGGGGATAAGATTTTTATTGACCGTCATCCCTGCTTTCTCTAAGACCTCTTCTGCCTCTTTCCCTGTGATTCCCTTGTTGCGTAAGTCTACAAGGACGATATGATTATCCGTTCCTCCTGTGAGAATAGTATATCCCCGAGCCATTAACGCTTGAGCCAAGGCTTGCGCATTGCGAATCACCTGTTTAGCATACGATTGGAACTCTGGCTGCAGGGCCTCGCCAAAGGCAACCGCTTTGGCAGCGATGCTGTGCATGTGAGGTCCTCCCTGAATGCCAGGGAAAAGAGCTGAATCAAAAAGGCTGCTCATTTTCTTGAGCTGGCCTTTGGGTGTCTTCTCCCCAAATGGATTATCAAAATCCTTTTTCATCATGATAATGCCTCCTCGCGGACCTCGCAGGGTCTTATGGGTCGTGCTCGTTACCACATGACAGTAGGGGAGAGGGTCTCGTAAAAGGCGGGCCGCTATAAGCCCTGCTGGATGAGCAATATCAGCCATAAGCAGAGCTCCTACTTCATCGGCGATAGAGCGAAGTGCTGCCCAGTCCCAGTCTCGAGGATAACTACTCGCGCCTGCTATAAGGAGCTTGGGGCGAAAAGTCCGAGCTTTATCCCGAATGTGATCGTAATCTAAAAGGTATGATTCGGGATGCACCCCGTAATGGGCTACTGTGTAGAGCTTCCCTGAAATATTGAGGGGGCTTCCATGGGTCAAATGTCCCCCATGAGCTAATTCAAAACTGAGGATTCGCTCACCTGGATGCAGGAGAGCAAGTAGCACAGCTGCATTTGCTTGGGCTCCAGAGTGCGGCTGCACATTTGCCCATTCAGCTCCGAAAAGTATCTTGAGTCGCTGCTGAGCAAGCCGTTCTACCTCATCCACATATTGGCATCCCCCGTAGTAGCGACGCCCAGGAAGCCCCTCCGCATACTTATTATTCAGAACCGATCCTAATGCGCGAAGAACCGCAGGACTTGCATAATTCTCAGAAGCAATAAGTTCTAGTCCTTCCTCCTGACGGCGACGCTCTGCTTCTATCCACCCAAAAATCGGATCTTGCATGAGTCAAAAATACAGAAGTGCTCTTATTTATGAACATGGGCAGGCGTATTTCTTTGTCTCAGCTTTCTGGGCGTAGGGTATTGCCTGATTTTTGGTGGGCCTGAAGGTGTTGCTGTTCGTTTTTGGCGGTTCTGGGTGGGGTGGGAACTTTTATCTTTTTTTGGCGGGGGGGGGCCCCCGCGGGGGGGGGGCGCGGGGGAAAACATGATAAGGTTTAAGCCCCGGGCGGGGAAAATCGTTATGCGCCCGGGGGTTGGGGGGGAGGGGGGGGGTTAGATGGGGGGGGGGCGCG
>JANXAJ010000048.1 GCA_025062295.1 Bacteroidia bacterium
ATGGTACGCCCAGGGCGGTAATGCGTATTTATGGACTCCTGTGAATGGTGATCTGGTCTGGGTGACCGCCTCAGGCTTCGTAGGAATAGGGGCGACGCCTTCTCACCCGCTCACGGTTCGGAAGGATGCACCAGCCAATCTTCACACTGCATCTTTTACGAACGCAGCTGGCTATGGGATCTTCTTAGGCAACCTAAATAACAATCTATACGGCTCCATCCAGTCTTTCGGAGGTGGCTCTCATCAGCCTCTTATCCTTCAGCCTGTAGGAGGTAGTGTAGGATTAGGTACAACTAACCCTCAATCCAAGCTCCATGTAGTAGATGTGATAGAAGCCTCCGAGCCCAACCCCAACGTGCGTTCAGCTATGCTTACTGGAGACGGAGCTGTCGAACTGCTGCGTACCACCAGCTCTACCCCCTGTCCAGGCACTTGGGGCTACGTGGACTTCAAGAATAGCCGAACCGATGACTACGACGGCCGAATAGAGTATGGAACAAGCTGCCAAAATAATCAGGATGAAGGCTTCCGTTTCCTACGCGGCCTGAACGGAACCCTAAGTATAGGTACTTACGGCCCTTCGGGATGGGGACACAGTTCCGATGCCCGACGCAAGACCGACATTCAGCCCCTTACAAATGCCTTAGAGCGGGTGCTCAAGCTGCGTCCTGTATATTTCCGTTGGAGAGCTGAACCTACTCAGCGTCAGGTAGGATTCCTGGCACAGGAGGTAGAGCCGCTTTTCCCCGAAGTAGTATCCCATGAAGGGGGGGGAGAATATGTATTATATCACGGCAACTTAACCGCTCCCCTCACAGCTGCCCTGCAGGAACTGTATGAGGTAGTGAAGGCGCAAGCAGAGGAGATTCAGCGGCTACGGCAGCGCATAGAGGCTTTGGAGCGAGCCTCAAAGCCATAAGGAATCAGCTAGCAGCAACCTTCAACTTACTGTGCTTCCTCCTAATAAAGCCTATCCTACATTCATGGTAGGCTCACGAAGCCTAAGCAGTTGTAGCGGCACTTCTAACCCTAAGCGCGAATAAAGGCAAGCTACTCCTCGCTGGAATAGTCCTACTGCCTACCTTGCTTTTTATGTTTCTGGATGCCTTCTATGAAGCTTTAGAGCGATGGTTCCGCCAGCAATACAATCAAGTTGTCCAAAAGCTAAATGAAAATGCTCTCTATCCCGCAGACCTGTATAAGATTGAGCAGTGTTCGGCTTTGCTCAGTAGAACCCTCCAAGCCTTAGGGTCTTTCTCGGTATGGGGCTTTTACGGGGGGGTGGGAGTGGGAATTATCCTACTCCTCAGCGTTATGGTTTAGAGCTTTTCTTAGTTGGAGTGGGCTTATGATGATAGAATCTTTCTCTGAATCACCCTAAGTCTATGCATGCGTTTGAAGTACTCATCATGCGTGATGAAGGTCATATCGTGAGCGAAGGCCTTCTACGGCATGCTCCAAAAGGAGGGGATAATCCTTCTCCACAAAGAGATTATTTGATAGCGGTCTGCCCAGGACAAGGTGGGTTGGCGGCCTTCCATTCTTTTTCAAAGTAATATGCCTAAAGATTGACTTTCTCCCTGAGGCTCCCTAAAGCTCTTTCAAAAAATGAGATTCTGCTTCAGCGACTCAAATAAAGGCTTCGCTTTGCATACAGCTCTTGAAAGAGCGGATCACTGAGGGAGTCAATGAAATATATCTCTTCGCCTGTAGAGCGCATTTCGGGGCCTAAGGTTTTTTCCACTTCCGGGAACCGTTCAAATGAGAAGACAGGGACCTTGAGGGCATATCCTTGCTGCTTTTCAGGAAAGTCGTATTCTTTCACTCGTCGTCCTTCTAATAAGACTTCCATTGCCCATTGGACGAAAGGTCGGTTATGGGCTTTGCAGAGGAAAGGCACGGTGCGGGAAGCTCGAAGATTCGCTTCTATCACATACACTGTGCTTTGATGATAAGCATATTGCACATTTATAAATCCGCGCACGCAGAGAGTGGAAGCAAGCTTTTCAGCATACTGACGCATCTGCTGCTGCACCTCTCTTGGTAGAGAAAAGGGAGGTAGGACTGCTGTAGAATCACCTGAATGAACTCCTGCTGGTTCTATGTGCTCCATTAGTCCGATTACTCCAATCTCTTCTCCATCACTGATAGCGTCCAATTCTACTTCTACGGCGCCTGAGAGGAATCGGTCTATGAGGATGCGGTTTCCTGGCATTTCTCGGAGGATGGTAACGATCTGCTCAACCAGCTCTTCTTCATCTACAACGATTCGCATGCGCTGTCCCCCCAGCACATAGCTAGGTCGGACTAAAACAGGATACCCCAGCTTTTCAGCTAACGCCAAGGCTTCATCTGGGGTGTGAGCTACACCGAAAGGAGGATAGGGAATCCCTAATTGCTCCAACAGAGCTGAAAACTTACCTCGGTCCTCAGAGGTGTCTATCGCTTCATATCCCGTTCCTATTAGAGGAATCCCATACCGATGGAGCTTCTCCGCGAGCTTGAGGGGCGTCTGTCCTCCTAATTGAACTACTACCCCCACTGGCTTCTCTCGCTGGATCACCTCGTACACATGCTCCCAAAAAACGGGTTCAAAATAAAGTCTGTCAGAAATATCAGGGTCTGTGGAGACTGTTTCAGGATTACAATTCAGCATAAGCGCTTCATACCCTAGCCGTTGGGCTGCTAAAACTCCATGAACGCAGCAGTAGTCAAATTCTACTCCTTGTCCAATCCGATTGGGACCTGACCCCAAAATGAGAAGACGAGGCTTACCTTCCTTCTCTGAAGAAAAGGAAGGACCCTCATCTTCTCCCCCAGGTTCAAAAGTGGAGTAATAATAGGGGGTTTGAGCCTCAAATTCCGCTGCGCAGGTATCCACACGCTTATAGATTCGTCGGATCCCCCATTTTTGCCTCAAAGCATATATCTGGCTTTCCATAGTTTGAACAAGATGGGCGATTTGACGATCACCAAGTCCCATTCGTTTCGCTTTCCAGAGCAGTTCGGGGGTCAGGGTCTCTAAGGTATGGGTCATAAGTTCCCGCTCAAGATTTACAAGGTTCTGAATCTCCTGAAGGAACCATTCATCAATGGAGGTCAGCTTATGGATAGTGCGGAGGGGTACTCCTGCTAATAATGCATCATGAACGTAAAAAATCCGATTCCAGCTCGGATGCTCTAAGCCATGAAGGAGCTGAGAGAGGTCATTCACTTCCCGACCGTCAGCCCCGAGACCGTTTCGGCGCAGTTCTAGAGACTGAATCGCCTTCTGGAGTGCTTCAATGAAGGAGCGACCAATTCCCATGGCTTCGCCCACACTGCGCATTTGCATGCCCAGTTGGCGATGAGCGCCTGGAAACTTGTCAAAGTTCCAGCGGGGTATCTTGACCACCACATAATCTATACTTGGCTCAAAGAAGGCCGAAGTAGTACCCGTAACTGGATTAGTGATTTCATCCAGTCGTTTGCCTGTAGCAAGCAGGGCGGCGATCTTGGCAATAGGGTAGCCCGTCGCCTTAGAGGCTAAGGCGGAGGAGCGTGAGACTCGGGGATTGATTTCTATGAGATACATTTCTTCGCTATGGGGACTTAGGGCAAATTGGACATTACAACCCCCCGCAAAATCTGGAAAGGAGAGAAGCAGCTTTCTTGCATAATCTCGCATTTGCTGAAAGGTGGAATCAGGAAGGGTCATCGCTGGCGCTATCGTGATGGAGTCGCCAGTATGAATGCCCATGGGATCTAAGTTTTCTATGGTACAAACGACTACGAAATTTCCATCTTTATCACGCATGACCTCTAATTCAAATTCCTTCCAGCCTGCTACGCTTTTTTCTACAAGGACTTCATGGACTGGGCTCAGGGCAAGGGCGCGTCCCACAGCGCGTTCAAGTTCAGTCTTTGAATAGACGAGCTGAGCCCCAGCTCCACCCAGCGTGAAGGAAGGGCGCAACACCACAGGGTAGCCAAGCTTTTGAGCAAGGTCTTTGGCTTCTAAGTAAGAGCGAGCGATTCCTGCGGGCAGCATTGGCAGCCCGAGTTGTTCACCCCATAGCCGAAACTTCTCTCGGTCCTCCGCCACTTCTATCGCTTGAAGGGAAGCTCCAATGACCTCAACGCCGTATTTCGCCCATAGCCCGCGTCGGGCACACTCAACAGCCAAATTGAGAGCTGTTTGACCTCCCATCGTTGGAAGAACCGCATCTATCGGGTGTTCTCGAAGAATATGTTCTACGCTCTCTACGGTCAGAGGGCGCAGGTGGATATAGTCGGCTGTGATGGGATCGGTCATAATGGTAGCGGGATTAGAATTCAGTAAATGCACGATGAACCCCTCCTTTTGCAGGGCACGGGCAGCTTGGGAGCCAGAATAGTCAAATTCTGCTGCTTGCCCAATTACAATCGGACCGCTTCCGATGATGAGAATTTGACGCACTTGACAAAGATAGTCGGGCCTTATAGCTCTATCACCGTGTTTTCACCCAGATTCAAGCTGCTCTCATGTCCCGTCAAAGACGCATCGCCCCCAATCACTGACTCCCGCAAAAGCATATTTTGTACCCGGCTATGGGAACCAATAATGCTGTCTTGAACAATAGTATTTTGCAGTTCAACCGCCTCCCCCAAGCTGACATATGGGCCGACGATAGAGCGGTAAAGCTTGCAAGAGAGAGGAATGTAAACAGGAGGAATAATCACCGTGTGAGGATAATCTGGGGTAGGTAGGGGCGTGAGCCTTTCTAAAAGGATCCGATTCGCTTCTAAAAGAGTTTCTTTTCGCTCACAGTCTAGCCAATATTCCACTGATGTAGCATAGAGGGGGATGTGCTTTTCCACCAGGTGCTGGAGCGCATCGGTCAGCTGATATTCCTCATGGGAAGTGATATGATTTTCAAAGAGGTAGTCTATAGCGGAGAAGAGGGCTTGAGTCTCATGAATCAAGTATAGACCTACGAGGGCTTGATTGCTTTTTGGGATGAGTGGCTTTTCGGTGAGGCGAAGGATGCGCCCATCTGGTGCCACTTCAGCAATCCCAAAATCGGAGGGATGGTCTACGGGAGCAATGCCGATCCGACTCCAAGGAGAGCTTACAAGAGTAGTCCAATCTGTACGCAGCAGCGTATCTCCTAAAAGAATGAGCATTGTTTCTCCCTCTTGAAAGTACGACCGAGTCAGAGAGATCGCATGAGCTAAACCGAGTCGGGGTTCTTGATACACAAAGTCCATCGTGATTCGTCCATCGTAGGTGGTAAGAAGATAGTTGCGGACTTTTTCACTGAGATAGCCAAGGACAAATACGAAATCTTTGAAGCCAGCCATCAGAAGTTCATCAATAATGTGAGCAAGAAGGGGCTTTCCAGCAATCGGGATCAGGGGCTTCGGCTGGGTATAAGTATGAGGGCGCAAATGCAACCCTGCCCCCGCCACGGGTACCACGACCCGAATCACATTGCAAAGGTAGAGGCGAAGGAGAAATCTCTTGAGGAAAAGCCTCTTGACTCAGGTTTTGCTGTTAGCCAGCAGCAGATATCCCCTTGGCAAGATTTCGATTCTGGATTCTATGTGAAGCTAAGGTATTGGTTTTTCACATACCCTTGAGCAAATTCTTCGCCTGTAATAGCCCGCTTGCCTTCCACTTGGAGCTCGAGGAGCCGAAGTGGAGCATTTTGGCAAGCAACAACAGTTGTCCCCTCTTCACGCCAGACAGTGCCTGGCGGCTGGGTCATTCGGCGGGGGGGTAGCTTCTGAGCCTTAGAGATATGTACCTTTTTCCCTTGAAAAAGCGTCCATGCTCGCGGCTGAGGAGATAACGCACGAATGAAGTTATAAACCTCCTCCACTGGTCTGTTCCAGTGAATCCGAGTATTTTCCGTCATTAGCTTCGGAGCATAAGGGGCATTAGGAAGATCAGGTTGAGGGTATGGCCTTAGTGTGCCCATTGCTAATCCCTCCAAAGCTTCTAAAAGCAAGTCTGCCCCAATTTCTGAGAGAAATTGAGTGAGCTGTCCTGCATCCCACTCCTCTGGCAGGGGGTAAGCCCTCTGAAGTACAACAGCTCCCGTATCAATCCCTTCTTGAATCCGAAAAATTGTAATACCTGTTTCTTTTTCTCCAGCTATAATAGTCCAAGGAATGGGGGCTGGGCCTCGGTAAGCTGGCAAAAGGGAAGGATGTATGTTTAGGGCACCGAGAGGGGGTATCTCCCAGAGGCTGCGAGGTAGGATACGGTAAGCCACTACCACGAAGACATGAGCAGCCAGCTTTCGCAGACATTCATGAAGAGAGGGATCCCTTAGGTCCTCAACCTCCCAAATCGGCAATCTTAGCTGACGAGCTTCTTGCTTGATAGGGGTAGGGGTGAGGAGCTGTCCTCGTCCTGCTGGTTTGTCAGGATTGGTGATTACTACCATGATTCGGTGAGCCGAAGAGACAAGCCGACGAAGAATCGGCACACCAAATGCTCCGTTCCCAAAAAAAACAATCCTCATCCGATGACTACATTAATAATTTTTCCTGGAACAATCACTATGCGTTTGATCTCTTTCCCATTTATGTATTTCTCAAGTCGGGCATCCTCCCGCACCCTCTTCTCTATCTCTTCTATGCTCAAGTCATGAGGGAGCTGAAGATGGAAACGAAGTTTCCCATTGATAGAAACGGGATATTCTATTTCTGGTTGAATCAGATAAGCTGCTTCCCACTGTGGCCAGGGGGCTTCCCAGAGGGGCACCTTTTCTCCCGCCCGTTGCCACAGCTCATGGGCAATGTGAGGGGCAAAGGGCTCTAAGAGCACGAGGAAAGGCAGCCAAATTGCGCGCTTCCTGCATTTCAGACGCTGCATCTCATTCAGAAACACCATGAAGTGAGAGACACAAGTATTCAGACTCAGGCGCTCTATATCATCTGTTACTCGCTTGATTGTCATGTGAAGGAGACGCCATTCCTCAATTGTTGGCTGGTCAGTTGTAAGGTCCAGAGGAATATCTGGCTTAATCTCATCAACCCCTAAGAGAAAGCGCCAGAGGCGACGAAGAAATTGGTAGGGACCTTGAATGCCCCGAGGATCCCATGGCTTTGTCTGCGTAAGAGGTCCTAAAAACATCTCATACAAACGAAATGCATCTGCCCCGTACCGCTCACACAGTTCATCGGGAGTAACGACATTGTGAAAAGACTTTGACATTTTTTCTATGAAAGGCTCACCATGAAACTCATCTGCTTCATTTAGCTCAAAGTGATCATTTTTATATTCAGGCATCCAATTCTTGAATGAATCTATATCAAGCTTAGTATCATCTACAAGTGAAACATCTACACGAATAGGAATGTATTGGCTTTTATCTGATATGAGATCGGAAGAAGTGAAGATAGGCGCATCTTTTCGCCGATAGATAATAATGCTTCGCCCTAAGATCATGCCCTGGTTGATTAGTTTTTTGAAGGGTTCTTTGACAGGAGACACCCCAATATCATACAGGAAATGAGTCCAGAAGCGGGCATATAGCAGATGCCCGACGGCATGTTCAGCACCTCCGACATACAAATCCACAGGTAGCCAGTAGCGGAGCTTTTCAGGGTCAGCGAGGTGCTCTGAATTGTGAGGGTCGCAATAGCGAAGGAAATACCAACTTGATCCTGCCCATCCTGGCATGGTATCAGTTTCACGCTGGCTTCCATCAGGGAGAAAGGCCCAGCTGTGAAGGCGGGCAAGGGGGGATTTTGCCTCTCCTGTCGGTTCATATCGCTCTACGGACGGAAGCTCAACGGGCAAGGTCTCTACAGGGTAGGGCACACCCTCTCGCCAAATAATAGGAAAAGGTTCTCCCCAGTATCGCTGGCGAGAGAAAACAGCATCGCGCAGACGATATGTAATAGCAGGTCCCCCCTTGCCATCCATAGCTAACTGAGCCCGAATGCGATGGAAAGCCTCTTCTACAGAAAGACCCGTAAGGAAGCTTGAATGAACGAGTCGCCCTTCTTTTGCTTCGTAAGGAGCTTCTATCCCAGAGACTCCCTCTATGATAGATCGAATAGGGAGTCCGAAATGCCGAGCGAAAGCCCAATCTCGAGCATCATGAGCTGGTACTGCCATAATAGCTCCTGTTCCATACCCCATGAGAACATACTCACTGATGTAGATGGGTAGTTTCTCGCCCGTATAGGGGTGTTCGGCGTAGGTTCCTAAAAATACCCCTGTAGGAGTGCCACTACCAGTGAGTCGATCTCGCTCGAGGCGTTGTTGAGCTTGTGCCTTGTAGGTATTCACAAGGGGAAACTGAGCAGGTAGAGTCAGCTCAGCAACAAGAGGGTGCTCAGGGGCTAAAACTAAAAATGTAGCTCCCCAGAGCGTCTCTGGACGCGTAGAAAAGACTCGGAGAGGAAGACGGACCCCCTCAAAGGTCTCGGTCCAGAAGTCAATGTAAGCCCCTTCGGAGCGTCCAATCCAGTTGCGCTGCTGGTCTTTGATGGCAGGAGGCCAATCTAAAGCATCTAACTCTTGAAGGAGCCTTTCGGCGTACGCTGTAATGCGGAGGAACCATTGTCTCAGAGGAATCCGATACACTGGATGACCTCCACGCTCTGAAAGCCCATCTTTGACCTCTTCATTAGCTAAGACAGTCCCTAATGCAGGACACCAGTTGACCATCGCTTCTTGTGTGTAAGCTAAGCGATAATGCATGAGCACTTGCTGACGCTGTTTCTCATTCCACTGCTGCCATTGGGATGCCGTAAAGCGTCCCTCATAATCCGTGGCCGCTTCAACAGAAAGATTGCCTTCCCTTTCAAATATGTCTATTAGTTCGTGGATAGGACGAGCTTTATCAATCTTTTTGTCGTACCAATGGGAGAAAAGCTGCAAAAATATCCACTGAGTCCATTTGTAGTAGTGGGGATCGCTCGTTTTTACCTCTCTAGACCAAGCGTAGCTTAAGCCAAGGCGCTTGAGTTGGGTTCTATACCGCTGGATATTTTTTTCAGTGGTGACAGCAGGATGGATGCCTGTTCGGAGAGCATACTGCTCAGCTGGTAGCCCGAAAGAGTCAAATCCCATAGGATGAAGGACGAGGTAGCCGCAGTGACGCTTATACCGAGCGATGATGTCTGTCGCAATGTAGCCTAATGGATGACCTACATGTAAGCCAGCCCCAGAGGGATAGGGAAACATATCTAAGACGTAGTATTTAGGTCGGGTAGGGGCTTCTTTGACTTCATAAGCCCCTACAGCTTCCCAGTGAGCCTGCCATTTCTGGTCTATGGGAGCGAAAGACACGGCATGCGAAAATACGAAGGAACCGTCCTAAGTTCGTCTCATGCGAAGTCACACGGCTTATCTCTGGATGGAGACCCCGCAGCGTCGGGATATCGTTCATCTTACACCGCAGATTCGCGCAGAGGTTCGTCGCTCAGGCATCCAAGAGGGGCTTTGTCTTGTCTCTTCTATGCATCTGACTGCCTCTGTGATTATTCAGGATAATGAGCGAGGGCTTCATGAGGACATTTTTGAATGGTTAGAAACCTTGGCTCCTTTTCGCGCTAATTATCGTCATCATCGCACTGGCGAGGATAATGGGGATGCTCATCTGAAAAACCTTCTGACCCACCTCCAAGTCCTTGTGCCTGTAACAAAAGGAGATTTGGATTTGGGGCCTTGGCAGGAAATCTTTTACATTGAGTTTGACGGTCAGCGCCGAAAGCGAGTGGTCATCAAGATTATCGGTGAGTAAGTGTAGATGATGCTGTTTTGGCGGAGACCCTCTTTTCTCCTTCTTCTTTATAGCGCCTTAGCTGTAGGAGCTTCGCTTCATGCCTACCTCAGAGGCAAAAAGAGCGAAACCTCCCCCTATACCCACTACAATAACTTTCTCATTTTCCGTCAATCCTACTTTCACCTCAGGGACGGAAAAGACCTATATCAAGAATACCCCACGGAACATTGGGACTACTATAAATACAGTCCAACATTTGCGCTCCTCATGTTTCCTTTTGCCTTTCTTCCTGATTGGCTGGGGCTTATCCTTTGGAATCTCACGAATGCTCTGCTGGTTTGGACGGCTATCTATGCCCTTCCATTAGGCGAGGGTATTCAAGCGAAGGTTCTGCTCTTTTGTGCGATTGAGCTACTCACCTCTATACAAAACTCTCAAAGCAATGGCTTGATGGCAGGGCTAATGGTGTGGGCTTTTGCCTTGTTTGAAAGGAAGCGGTTTATATGGGGTGCCTTAATGATAGCCTTGTCCTTTCATATCAAGCTTTTCAGTCTTATTCTTCTCTCCCTTCTCCTATTTTCTCCCGAGCGGTGGCGAGCGGGCTTTTATACCCTTTTCTGGATAGGTAGCTTAGCCCTTCTCCCTTTGATCCACATAGGTCCTACTGAACTTTTGAGCTTGTATCGCAGTTGGATTCATCTTCTTTCGTGGGACTACGAAGGGTCTGTTGGACTCTCTGTAGCGGGATGGCTGCGCAATTGGTTCGGGCTGACTCCGCCAAAGCCTCTTATTACCCTCGTAGGGCTGACCCTGCTTCTTCTGCCACTTGTAAGAAAGGAGCTCTATCAGATGCAAGAGTTCCGCCTCCTTTTTCTCTCTTCTCTTCTTATTTGGAGCGTCATATTCAATCATAAAGCGGAGTCGCCAACCTACATTATTGCGGTGGTGGGGATTGCTCTATGGTACTTTTTGAAAAAGCGGAGCCTAAGCGACAAACTCTTGGCTGGATTTGTATTTGTTTTTACTTCTCTCTCACCGACAGACATTTTTCCTCCTATTTTTCGGCAGAAGCTGGTCATTCCTTTTGCGCTCAAGGCTTTCCCCTGCATCATAGGGTGGGTACGCATAGGGTGGGAGATGATAAGAAAACAGCGTACACAAGTAGAGGGCATATAGACTAAGTCTCAGAGAAGAGATATGTATTTATTTTTACCCCATGCAAAAACAAACTTTTTGGCAGAGCCTTTTTCGGACTAAGCCAGTGGAAGCGTATCAACGAGAAGCGCAGCAAACGGTTTTGAGACGAGCATTGGGACGGTGGTCGCTGGTGTCCTTAGGCATTGGGGCTATCATTGGTGGGGGGATTTTCACTCTGACAGGGGTCGCTGCAAAGCTGTATGCAGGTCCAGCATTAGCTCTTTCCTTCGTAATTGCTGGAATTGCTTGTCTCTTAGCCGCCCTTGCGTATGCTGAATTTGCGAGTATCGTGCCAGTCGAAGGGTCAGCTTACGCCTACTCTTACGCCACGGTAGGTGAAATTATTGCCTGGTTTATCGGATGGAATCTCATCTTGGAATATATGATGGGAGCTACTACGGTAGCCGTGGCTTGGAGCGGCTACTTTGAAAAGCTCCTCCACCTTTTCGGAATAGAAGTCCCCTACTGGCTCATGAATGACCCCTTTACAGCAAAGCTGAAGGCAAAAGAAATGGGGCTTGAACCTCCCGCTTTTTCTATCAACTTGCCCGGGTTTCTGATTGCATGGGTCGTCACAAGTATCCTTCTGAGGGGAATCAAGGAAACAGCCTCAACGAACAATCTGATCGTTTTTATCAAGGTCGGAGCTGTGATTTTTGTGATTTTAGCAGGGCTTTTCTTCATCAACCCCGATAACTGGACTCCATTTATTCCAGCGCCTGAGATAGATGCAAAGGGTAATATTCACTACGGATGGTCGGGCATCTTTACGGCAGCGACCATTGTCTTTTTTGCTTATATCGGATTTGATGCTGTCTCTACGCAGGCAGGCGAGGCCATCAATCCCCGCCGAGATGTTCCCTTTGCTATTGTGGCTTCTCTACTTATTACGACTATTTTATACATCGGCGTTTCGGTGGTTTTGACGGGTATGGTACCTTACAAGGAGCTGGATGAGCGTGCTCCTGTTGCCTCGGCGTTTGCAGGGGCGGGCGTAGGCTGGGCTACCTATATCATCACTTTTGCCGCTGTGGCCGGACTCATCTCAGTAATGCTGGTAATGCTTCTGGGACAAACTAGAATCTTTTTAGCTATGGCAAAAGACGGTCTTCTTCCTGAAAGAATTTTTGGATACGTCCATCCAATATATAAGACACCCTTCCGAAGTACCCTGCTAGTGGGAGTGATCATGTCCCTTGTGGCGAGCTTTGTGCCGATTGTGAATGTATCAGAGCTAACAAGCTTAGGAACTCTTTTAGCTTTTACTTTAGTCTCCCTTTCGGTCTTTATTCTTCGCCTTCAGCGTCCTGATCTGGAGCGTCCCTATAAAGTCCCCCTCTGGCCTTTAGTGTCCTTAGGAGGTGTCGTTGTAAATATCTTTCTCATGAGTCAAGCTCGAAAGGAAAACCTTCGGGCTTTTGCTCTATGGGGGCTTATTGGACTCTTAGTCTATTTCCTCTACAGCCGGCGTCAGAGCAAGCTAAACCGCCAGGCAGAGGTTCTCTCGGATTTGTAAGTTTGGAGAAGCGCCCTATCTTCTACTTGATGGGTGCATCTGAGAGTAGGCATAGCTCTATATGATAAAGAGGTGAGGGCGCAATGGCGATTCTCTGGGAATCTTCTCTGCTGCTTGATTGGAGCTTAGTGTAGCGGCGGCAGCCACC
>JANXAJ010000049.1 GCA_025062295.1 Bacteroidia bacterium
GCGCTGGCGCACCCCTCCTCAGAAACGCTCCCCTCCTTCATGCCGTTAGCAGCCAGAGGCAGATTCTAGCCTTTAGAGATTGTTGTGGGGTATCCAAAGTACTCCTTCCTCTCCGCACACTTGCTCTGCCTTTCCTTGGAAGGCAAGCCAGCCAA
The DNA here is from genome assembly GCA_025062295.1 of Bacteroidia bacterium. Classification (GTDB taxonomy): domain Bacteria; phylum Bacteroidota; class Bacteroidia; order SpSt-205; family SpSt-205; genus SpSt-205. The sequence continues at coordinate 156 of JANXAJ010000049.1, forward strand.
TAATCCAGCAAGCAAGAGCATCCCACTCATGGACTGAAGCTGGCTGAGTTACAAGGCCCTTCTCGTGAGTCCATTGTGCCAAGACCTTAATCTCCTTCTTACGAGGAGGTGAGAGGGTGAGCCAGCGATACAGACTCCAAGGGAAGGTTTCATGCCATTGAATCTCACGACACGTTCTTTGAAGGGTGGAAGCTCGGCGATAAAGCCCCTGCATGGAGGGCCAAGTCAGAGGAAGGGTCGCAATCCCCCGCATTTGTAACTTCCTATCACAATCTCTGAAAGCTTTATTGCTAAAGGTTAGAGGGGCATCTACCCACACTGCTGATACTTCTGCTAAGTGAGCCAAAATCTCTTCATCTTCATAAGCTGTGAGTACCTTGAGGGAGGTCCATTCTGCTCCGACTACAATCCCAGAGGGGCGTCTCGGAGAGGCAGCCAGGTCCAGACCACCCCACATTTCATTCTCCCCGTGTTATCTCAAGCGGTTCTTCTTTCAGCTCTACGATGCGTATAGGAGCCACTGCAGGGAGCAGTTCGGATTTGAGAAGGATCCTCTGACCTTCAGGGCCAGCAGCGTAGCTTACAAATCCCGTTCCCAAGCCCATCCTTGGCTCACGATTGAGGGCATACACATCCCGAGTGAAGGGATAAAAGCCAGGACGCAAATAACCCGCGTAGGGATAGTAGTAATCGTTGCGTCCGCGAGCGGAAAGAGCAAAGAGGCGTACATCTTTGAGAAACTTTCGGGTAGTAGAATCCTCTCTATCACAGACCCATGCCGCTCCTATTAGACCGATTGCCTGAGGGGTACGCCGGACATATTCTATGACTGCTGGTGCTGAATCAGCTCGGTAAAGGGGGGCTTTAGGCATTTCACCTCCAAGCAACGAGTCGCGCAAGTATCGCAGAATGCCTGAGCCTCCTCCCCCTTCTATCACAAAAGTATAGGGACAAGCAGGATTTTTCAGCCAAGAGAGGAGAGTATCAAGGGGCAGCAGGCTATCTGTCCGCTTGGGAAATCCAATCACAGCAATCCCTTCTCGTGCGAGTCGGGTCTTTTTCGGGCGAATTTTCTGCTCCACTAAGGCAAGGGATTCGGCAGCGGTGTATTCTCTCGCTACAATAGCCACCCGAAAGCTATCCGCTAAAAGTCCTTCTATAGCCTGTAACTCAGAAGTGTAGATGATTTCTATGTGGGCTTTGGGATAGGTTCGATGAAACTGTTCCAAGAGCGGCTCTAAAGCTGGCTTCACACTTATATCTGCTGCGATACGCACTCGTCCACTGGTTGGGGTATCTTCTGCCGGAGAAAGGTTAGAGCGACATCCGATGAGCTTAGCGAGCAGGAGTAAGCTGACGCACCCTACGCCGTACCAGCCGATCTCGTATAAGCGCCGATATATCGCTGGCCACATATATGGTAGAGAATATCCCTAAAATAAAGCCAAGCAGCAAAAGAAGGGAAAAGCCTTTGGTATTTTCCCCTCCAATCAGAAGAAGGATCAGTACCACTACCGATGAGGTGAGTGTCGTCAAGATAGTGCGCGGTAGGACAAGGTTAATGCTACGGCTGTGTAGTCTCATAAATCCAGGTTCTGCCCCTGGTCGCCGATATTCCTCCCGAATGCGATCAAATAGTACCACTGCATCATTGATAACATATCCAATCACTGTGAGTACCGCTGCGATAGTGTCCTGATTCGCTTCTAAGCTAAATGGTAGAAAATCCGCTCGGCTTAGTACTGCATATATACCTAAAAGAATGATCACTGTCGCCGTTAGAGAGAGAGCACTTCCTACAGAATAGGCGATATTTCGGAAGCGCAGAAGAATGTAGAGGGTAATTCCTAAAATCCCCAGAAGCACAGCAGTGAAGGCGCTAGAGCGGATATCCTCTGCAATCGTAGGACCAATCAAAGCCGATCGGATGATCTGAGGATTTGCATCTGCATGGTGTTTCATCAGCCCCGCCTGAAGGGCAGATTCTACCTGACTCTGCATGTTGGGTTGGTCATATAAATAGCTCGTACTGATAAGGACGTCATTCTTAGCTCCAACTGTTTTGATGATAGGGATAGAACCTTGAAAGGCTTCGCTAAGGTCCGAGCGCAGGGCATCTAAGTCGGGGGCTCGAGAAAAGGTAATTTGAAATTGGTATCCGCCCGTAAACTCTAATCCCTGACGAATGCCCCATCCAAAGAGAGCTATCAGGCTAAGAACGCCCAGTCCTAAGACTACCCAGCGAGTACGGGGGTAGTGCTTCTCAAAGCTAATAGAAGGGGTCTGAATGAGTTTTTCTGCCCATGCCGTGCGAAAGCGGAGAAAAGGATTCAAGCGACGGGATCCATAAACTCCCTCCACCAGCAGTCTCGTGATGATCACCCCCGTCAGAAGGGTCCCGATGATTCCAATAATAAGCGTTACAGCAAAACCCCGAATCGGTCCAATTCCAAAAGCATATAAGATAAGCCCTGCAATCAGCGTCGTCAAGTTAGAGTCTATAATGGCTGAGAGAGCATTATTGAAGCCGTTTTCAATGGAGCCTTTGAGAGATTTACCTGAGCGGAGTTCTTCAATGATTCGCTCGTAGATAAGAATATTTGCATCAACCGCCATCCCTAAAGTCAGCACAATCCCCGCAATTCCCGGTAGGGTCAGGACTACATTCATAGCTGCCATCACCCCAGCTATAAATAGAACCAGAAGAAGCAGTGCTGCATCCGCAATAAGACCAGCTGTATCATAGAAAAACCACATAAGCAGTAAAATGGAAAGGAAAGCAAGAGAAAGAGCGATAATTCCCTGTCTTATGGTCGCTTCTCCCAAAGAAGGGCCTACGATCTCTTCAGCTTCAATCCGAATGGCGGCAGGCAAGCGACCCGCCTTGAGTACATTTGCTAAGTCTTTCGCTTCTTCAATAGTGAAGTTCCCCGTAATTTGAGAGTTGCCATTTGCAATCACACTCTGAACGACGGGATAAGTATAGACATATCCATCCAACACTACTGCGATTGACTTACCTAAATAGTCAGTAGTTAGCCTCTTCCAGATGCGAGCCCCTTCAGCGTTCATTCGCATAGTAACCATTGGGCGCCCATCATCGGGATTGAAATCTTGGCGTGCATCTTCAATCACTTCGCCTGTGAGGGGGGCTTGACGAGTCGGATTGACTCGGAGGGCAATCAGAGTCAAGATTTCCGACCCTTCTTGTTCAGGTTTGACCGTCCAAGCAAAAGCAAGGTTTTCAGGGAAAAGCACTTGTACCTCAGGGAGTCGCAAATAAGCATTCACCGTGCCTGTATCCACTACTTTAGTATATCCTACCACGGGTGTGTTTTCGGAAGGGTTCTGGGGAGGAATGAGCAGGGCGAAGAGCGGATTCTCTTTCTCAAATCGTCTGCGTTTCTCTTCCTCAGACAGGACAGTATCCTTTTTCTGGGTAGTATCGCTAAGAGATTGAGATTGGCGACCTAAAAGTAGCTCCTCCGTAGTTAGGGGGCTAGTGGGAGTAGTCGTGTCCGAAGGGGCAGTCTTTCGCGTTGTGTCGGTTTGTCCTTTCTGGAGAGCTGCGATTTTTTGATTAGCTTTTTCTAAGAGAGGAAAGATTTCCTTGATGGTGTAGGTAGGCCAAAATTCAAGCTGAGCAGTAGTTCGCAGAAGACGGCGAACCCGCTCACTGTCTTTGACTCCTGGCAACTCTAAAAGAATCCGTCCTGTCCCCGGCTGCCGTTGAATGTTAGGAGAGACTACACCGAACTGATCTATTCGCACTCGGAGGATTTTGTAGGTGCGCTCCACAGCTTCTTCTACCTCTTGGCGCAGCTTGGCTAAAACTTCATTATCTTTTGCATCATATGCTAAGCCTAGTTTTGGCCCAGCGAAAAATTGCGCAAGTGAGCTCGCGGGGCTTTTTTCTTTCAGGACCTGAGCAAAAAGATCCACGAGGTTACCTTCCCCGCGACGGTAGCGCCTCCCTGCTTCTGCCAAAGTCTCTCGGAAAAGGGTATCCTGAGGCACTTCGCATAGTCCTTGCAGAATGCCTTCAACTCCCACCTCCAAGGTTACATACATTCCCCCCTGTAAGTCTAATCCTAAGGCAAAAGAGTTTTCTACAGCCTTTCTATAGTACTTATAGTTTTCTGCCTCTCGCAGCCAGGCGGATCGAGCCTCAGCACTCATCTGGCCAAGCTTGCGCTCAATCCGAAACCGCTCAACAACCCAGTATAGGTTATACAGGACAATTACAAAAAATATCCCGATGAGGGTTAGAATGAAAGCTCGATGTCTGAGCATTTAGAGGGCAAAATTAGGGCTTTCCGATGAAGGAGGCTCTCTACATACAGCAGACCCGCTACAGAGAGGGAATCGGTGATTTTACCTGCATGAACCCACTCAATCGCTTCAGCAAGGGGCAGGCGAAGCTGTTCAAGAGCTTCATTAGAATCTGGACGAGCTGCGGCTTGTTGGAGATTCCAGGCTAAGTAGAGGAGAGCTGTCTCATCTGAAACGCTATTAGAGAGATGCATACGCAGCAGCAGCTTCCAGTTCAGAGCGGTAAGCCCTGTCTCCTCCAGGAGCTCACGCTGAATCTCTGACAGCGGATCTTTCGTTATCGCACCACCTCCCTCCGGGATCTCCCATGAGTAAAGTCCTAAAGGATACCGATATTGGCCCACAAGGTAAGTGTATCCTTCAGCATCTATGGGGATAACTCCCAAAGCTAAATTTTTGTAATGAATCACACCATAAATACCAGGCTGCCCCCCGGGATCTATTACCTCATCTTCTCGAACAGTTATCCATGGATTCTCATAGACAAGGCGGGTCGAAAGAGTCCGCCATGGATTTTCTGCTTTCATTTCAGCAAAGCTATTTACATTTGCCACTACTATGCCTTTCCTTCGTTATGGAAGAAGGGCTTGCTGGATTCTAATGATGTTAGGATACTCTATAAAGGCGCAAAATGTAGGCATAGGAACGACGAATCCCATGAGTCGTCTTCATGTAGCAGCTTCAGTGGAACACCTTCTCCGACTTGAGAATACAGGAGGGGGACGAACCCTCATTCTATTTGATCGGGCAGGAGCCACTCAATGGGATATAGGTGTGGATGCTAGCGCAAACGACTTCTTCTTCGGAAACATGGCTCAGTACGTACTTATCCTTCAAAAGGCTACGGGGTATGTCGGGATTGCTACTACGCCGACCCATCGGCTACATGTGAATGGAAAAGTACGGATTACAGACGGAAGCGAGGGGAATGGACGCGTGCTTACGAGTGATGCAAATGGGGTAGGTACATGGCGATATGCTGTGCCGCCAGGTGGGATCATCATGTATTCTGGCCCCTGGCACTTTGATGCTACGGGATTAGGCACAGGTCCTTTAGAAGGATGGGCGCTCTGCAATGGGAATAATGGTACCCCAGATTTGACCGACCGATTTGTTTTAGCCACAAACAGTAGCGCTTCAGTAGGTTCTACTGGAGGCAGCCATACTTACACGCTTACTGTAAGTCAGCTACCTCCCCATTCTCACTCTATATCTTCAGATGGAAACCACTTCCACGAGATTTATGCGGTCTTTCACGGGCAGGATAATGAGGGTAGTGACAATTGTGCGGCATGGGCTAATTCTGGTCGTGTATTCGCAGGTGATGACAATATCTGGCCCAGTTGTGGTAATCCTGCCCTCTATACCTTCCAAACAAGTAGCACTGGTGCTCATAGCCACGGAGGAGCTACTGGTACAACAGGGAGTGGGTCACCGATAGATAATCGTCCAGCCTTCATACGACTGGCTTTCATTATGAAACTTTGATAGAAGCTATTTTTCTTTTGCCTGCGTCATTTGAAAAAAAAGCCATTGAAAGATCCTCATCGGCTCCCGAATCGTATTTCTCAGCGGCTCACTATCACATAAGCTATGGATGCATTAGTAGCTGTAGGCGCTCTAAAGGGGGTACTGAGGGTGCTACTTCAATTCTTCTGAAGTGATTGCTCTCAAAAAACAGAGCTTTCTCTCTGTGATAGCACCTCTCAAGCCCCCGCCCCTATACCTTCTCATCCTTTGAAGGTCCTCCTCATGCAGCTTAGGCTAAGGGTCTATGGCTCTGAGTCCTACTCTGTCTCTGGGGTTGAAGGACAAACGGCATCCCTGCTAAACTAATGCTATCTATATTCATTTTTTGAAAGCAGTAGCGTGAGTCTGGTTGGCCCCTTTCTGAGGTACTGATTTTTACCACAGCTATATAAAGGCGAGATAGTTCCAAGTCTCGCATTCTATCCATCAAGCATCAGATAATGTATTTTACCAGCTCCCAGTTATGCCTATACTGGGCAAAAAAGGGAGCTGATTGTAACGACGTGCACTGATGCGGTCAATGTAGAAAAGATTTGGACGATTGTAGAGATTGAGGAGGGTGATGTTACCCTCTATGATAAAATCACTATCCAGTCGCCAGCGCTGCTTGAAGGTAATATCTAATCGGTGATAGGGAGGAAGCCGAGCAGCATTGTAAGCAGGACTCAAGAGAAGGGCTAACTGACCTTGAGCAGTGACGTAGGGAGATTGAGACCCCTGAAAGAAAAGAAGCTTTTCAAAGAAGCCGAGGGTTTGGGTAAAAGGAAGACCAGACCCGAGAGTCCATCGGAGAGAGAGCTCCCGACGCATTTCGCTCAGGCGGCTTGTTCTGAGCCAGCCTCCCCAGCGGTAGGTACTCACAAGGTTAGCTGTATGGCGCCGATCCCAGAGCGGAAAGTATTCTATGCGAAAATCATTTCGTCGGTTATACTGATAGCTATAAGTGGCATAGACGCTCCAATGGCGGCTCTGGTATCGTAGGCTGAGGTCAAGGCCCTGGGCATATCCTACCTCGGTGAGAAAGGGAGGATCCTCCGGAAAGAGGCGCTCCCGATTGATGATGGTGAGCTGGGTGAATCGCTTATACCATCCTTCAGCAGATACGAGCATATTGCCCAGTTGATACTCGGTGCCAGCACTTACATGATAAGCCTCTTGAAGAGGGTGGCTAAGCTGCTGATTGGCGGCCAGTTCGGGCGCCGTGAGAAAACCCTGAAAAAGAATCACTACATCTCTATCAGAGACAGCAGCGACCCAGTTTTGCACATAACGACCTATAGCTGCTTGAAGACTCCAGCGTGGAGCAGAGTACTTTGCTCGCAGTCGAGGCTCTACTGAGAGATAGCTATAGGTATTGTAGAAATGAAGTCGCACACTCGGCTCAATAACCGCTAAGGTCCGAAAGCGCAATTCTCCCTGTTCATCCTGCTCGGCTTGGCGAAAGGTTTTTTGGTACTTAATCCAGCCAGCGAATTCCGTATTACTTTGGCGCTGCTGCGTAATAAAGCCCAGAGCATTTGTAAAAAGAAAATCAGTGGAAAATCCCCTTACATCTACGCTGTAGGAAAGCTCATCGGCATTAAAGAGATAAGAAAAGGTGAAGCCGCCATTGAAGCCACCAATCTCGCTATAGCGGGGCAGAAGTTCGCCTGGGGTTTCAAATGAATTGCTGAAGCGAGTGTAAGCCAGGTTCCCTGTGATACGCACTCGGGTGGCAGAGGGAAGGTTGGAAAAGTTGAGTCCTCCTCCCCACTGCGTCCAGCGATTTCGTCCATCTCTACCTAGATCTACTTCATCGGTCTGCCGAAAGCCCCACAGGTTGAACTGATCTGGTCCGCGTCCGAAGGTGAGCTTCCCATACACATCCTGAAACTGAAAAGGAAGGGAGTCTCTTAGATAAGGATACAGACGAGGAACGACTGGCTGGATATGACCTTCTCGGGCAGAGGCTATCCATGAAGCATTTTTGAGGAGGGGAAGAGGGCCCTCAAGAAGTCCTCCGCTTACAAAGGGCGTTGTATAAAGCCGTCCGCCGAAGCGGTCAAAATCCCCTGCTCGTGTTCTCAGATCTATTACAGAAGAAATGCGCCCCCCATATTCAGCTCCAAATCCTGCGGAATACACATTTACTTGCCGAAGAATGTCTGTCTCAAATACACTGAAAAGAGCAAGCGTGTGAAAAGGACTGTAGATGATGGCTCCATCTAAAAGAGTGAGGTTCTGAATGGGAGTCCCTCCCCTAATATAGAGCTGCCCTCCTTGATCCCCTGTAAAAACTACACCGGGGATGACCTGGAGGTACTGAGCTACATCCGGCACTCCAAAGCTGGGCAGTTGGAAGATTTGACGAGGGGAGATAGGGGTTACTGAGATTGTGATGCGCGTGGGGTCTATGCGGCTTGGGTTGAGACTCTCTATGATTTCAACCGTTTCTATGTCAATTGAGCTTACGGTAGCCTGCAGCTTGAGGGTAACAACAGGGCGGCGGGCACTCACTTCCACTTCCTGCCAAAGAGTATCTATGCCAATAGCGGTAACTCGCAGCCGATACCGGCCGTAGGAGATTCCTGTAATTGAAAATAGTCCCTCTGTATTCGTGAGAGTTCCCCTTTGAAGGGGGAAAAGCACTACTTGAGCTCCCACTACTGGTTCTCCTTCATTATCTAAAACTGATCCTCGGATCACCCCCTGAGCCCAAAGGAGACCTAAGCTTAGTGCATATCGCACTTGACAAAAATACCTCCCTCTTCTGCACTATATGCCTCAAACATGGTTCCTTTGTGAGAAGAGTCATGGTGCCGCCCTCCCATGCTCAGGCAAAGAAGCTCTTGGAAGCAGTAGCTGAGATTAAGGGAGTACCTCCTGTGGTTCTTCATTATTGGCGGCACCAGTTTCTGATTGGATGGTACGAGCTTTTGCCTTTCTTGATGAATCATGGAGCTTTCCACCCAGGCATGGCTGTGATAGAGATTGGATGCGGTGAAGCTGGGGTCCTTAGTGCTTTTACTGTCGCTGGCGCTACCGAAGCTGCTGGCACAGACATAGAAAAGCCCCGATTAGAAGCTGCTGCCTCTATCGCTACAGCGCTACGGCTCCCCCTCTACCTTACTCTTCATGACATCTTGCGCGATGAGATACCCTCCCAGTGGCATGCTCGCTTCGATCTTGTCCTGCTCAGAGATGTAATTGAGCACTTAGAAGACACAGCTGCTGCCTTAGTTCGCATAGCAAAACTCCTAAGACCTAACGGACACTTGATGGTAGTATTTCCACCATACCCATCACCTTTTGGCGGGCATCAGCATCTTAGCGTAAATAGATTGATGAAAATACCATATATACACCTCTTACCGGACAAACTTTTCTACTATGTTTTTAGGGGTGATTTTCTAGTTGAAAGGTCGGAAGTACTTTGGCTTCGTCGGATTCGCCTCTCTTTGCCGAAGTTCTTGAGAGCTGTGAGGAGTAGTGAGTTTGAGATTGTAGCGCAGCGCCACTACCTTATCCGTCCTGCTTTTCGATATCGGCTGAAGTTACCTTTTCCTTCGGTGCCCTTGACTGCTTTAGTGCGCTTACTGCCATCTCTCATGCAGTACTTTTGTACAGAAGCTGGGTATCTTCTTCGGAAATCCTCAAAATAATGGGCAGAATGAGAAGTGTGGCCGTGTTTTGTGTATGCTCTTTTGCCCTTGCTTCGGACTCGCTTCGGGTAGTGGGGCTTTTGCAAGAGGAAGTGAAGCGTCTCTGTCGGTTCAAAGGGCGTGGGCACGGGACACCCTATGCGAAGCGGACAGTGAATTATTTATATCGGCGCTTTAAGGAGATAGGGTTAGAAGTCCGCATAGATACTTTCCCCCTCTCGGTTTATCGCCTGAAATCGGTTCGGGTAGAGGTCAGCTCTGACAAGAGAAAATGGCGAAGGCTTATTGAGGGAGAGGAATTTATTCCTTGGAGCGGCTCTCCTTCTCTGCGGGGAAGCTGGCAGATAGATACTCTTCCTGTGAAAAATGGGGCTTGGATTACTCGCCTAAGTCTCTCCCAGAGCTTGCCAGAAGCATTAGAGAAACAAGTAGCCCTCCTGGTTCTTCTACTGCCTCGCTTGACTGCCTCAGTTTCTATGCAGAAGGGGCCACTTCCTGTGATTTTTATCCGAGATTCGCTTCCTTTCTATCGGTATGTCCGAGTGAATCTTAAGGGCAGCCTGCGACAGACTCAAGGATGGAACGTCTCTGCTCGCTTGGCTGGACGGAGTTCAGATTCCGCTTGGGTGGTGGGTGCCCATTACGACCATTTAGGATTTATGAGGCGAGCTGTGTTCTGGGGAGCTAACGATAATGCCTCCGGTGTAGCATTCTTATTAGCGCTTGCTACTTTGCTGCGGCAAATAGGAGAAAAGCCACCTTACGATGTATGGTTTGTGGCTTTTGGTGCGGAAGAGCTTGGGCTTCTTGGCTCTCAAGCCTGGGTGGCTCATCCTCCTCTTCCTCTTTCCCGACTCCGAGGTATGCTGAATTTTGACTTAGTGGGCTTTGGTGAAAAAGGTGTAGCTGTGGTGGGTGCTCCTGATCACCCTCACCTCTGGCAGCAGATAGACTCTCTCCGATTAGACATAGGATGGCAATTTCCTTCCCTTCTTCTGCGCCCTATGACACCGAATAGTGACCAATATCCGTTTCATCAAAAAGGAGTCCCTTCACTATTTCTCTATTTGGAAGGAGGACCTGGATTTTACCACGATATTCACGATCGTCCAGAGACGCTCTCATGGTGGGGGGCCTATTCTCTTATGAGGTGGGTTCAGGCAGTTCTCTTTTTGCCCTAAGAAGATGAAGGTGTGGCGATGGGTAGAAATGCCAGTTGTTTCTGGAAGCGAGGAAGAGGTACGCCGGGCTCTTCTTCGGCAAGCCTCAGTTGTCCGCGCCTTTCCTGGGTGCCTATTTCTGCGGCTCTTTTGTGCAGAGGGGCCTACCTTCTACTCTCTGAGTCTATGGGAGAGTGTGGAGGCCTTAGAAGAGTATCGCCGAAGCGAGGCGTTTCGGCAGTTTTGGAAGCAGATGCGTCTTCATTTTAGAGGGGCGCCTCGAGCTGTGAACCTTACAAGAGTGGAGGAAGAAGATGAGCAGTCAGGGGAAAGTGCTTACCTTTAGGGAGGCGAGCGGAGTAGAGGTAGGTGCGACTCCTACCCTCGCCACATGGCTGTCCTCACGGTAGAGGACCTCTTAGAGCGTCTGGATCGAAGAGAGCTCCTCCTGATTGCTCGGGAGGGTCGAGAAGCAGGTGTGGTTCGTCCCACTTATCCGCTAAGCCACTATGATGCAGCGACCCTTCGCCGCCTTTTGCGGCGGTACGCGGATCGGCTGGGACGACTTCCCGCTGTTCAATCTCTCTTAGAGCGGTATAGTCGCCGGATTCGTCCTGATGCAGCTCCTACTCAAGCTCCCTTGGCTCCACCCATTTCCGTTCTCATGGAACGCCTTTTTCCTGAGGTCTATGGCATGGAAGCCGAAAAAGAAGCCCTGATTGAATGGGTCTACCTTCCCCTTGCCCTCCCTAAACAAGCCCTTTATTATGGGGTTCACCCCGCTCCTGCTGTCCTTATTGAGGGTGCTCCAGGAAGTGGTAAGAGCTTTTTAGCGCGACGCTTTGCCCAATCTGCAGGATTCTCTTATCGCATCATCCATACCCCTGCACTTGCCTCTAAATGGTATGGGGAAACAGAGCGTCGTCTCCGAGCCTTAGTTCATAAAGCTCTTCGTCAAACTCCTGCTCTCCTTATATTTGAAGAAGTAGATGCTCTTTTCCCTGACCGCGAGCGTAACTTAGAATGGCTCAATAGCGTAACTCTCCAGTTTCTCCTTCTAATAGATGAGCTCAAAACAAAAGGAGGGGTAGGGATATTAGGTATTACGAATCGGGCCCATCGCTTGGATAGTGCCCTTCTCCGCAGCGAGCGATTTGATAAGCGCTTGTACATCAGTCAGCCAGACCGAGAGGAGCGATATATTCTCCTTACTCAAATGGCTAAGGGGCTTCCAGTTGCTGCGGAGATTGATTGGGAAGCGTGGGCAGAGGCTACGGCGGGTTTCAGCCGAGCTGACCTCACTAAGCTGCTCAGGCAAGCAGGATACCATGCTTTTCTTCGCCACTATAGAGAAGGAAAGGCCCAGTTGATTACTGAAGAGGACCTTAGGCGAGCCCTGCATTCTATGGAGTCTTAGGAGAGGGAGAGAGGAGGGATATCGGAGAAAAAGTGGGAAAAAAGCTCTCAAAAAAGGTTAGAAGAGTAGGGGTTTAGAAGGTGAGAAAGGCTTGAGCGGCGGGACCCCCCAATATGTGGGTTCCCCCCCTCGTACACAGTTAAATCAAGCCAGCCGGCACAAAACAAGATTTGGTTAGCCCCCACCCCCACACACACACACATACA
>JANXAJ010000004.1 GCA_025062295.1 Bacteroidia bacterium
CCCCCTACTATTCAAGGCAAAGCTTCCAGAAACGTCTCAGTACTGCCAGTAACGCCATCGGATTCTCCGCATGAACCCAGTGACCTGCTTTTGGAATCGTCTCCACAATCGCTTTAGGAAAAAGGCGATAGATGTGTTCTTCATCAGAAGGTCGGATGTATAGAGAGTATTCTCCTTTTATGAAAAGAACGGGTCCCTCATAGGGGGGGCCCTCCACCTCAGCTAAGACATACTCATACTCCTGTCTGAGAACCGAGAGATTGATCCGCCACTGAAATTGGCCTTTCTCGTTTCGGACAAGATTTTTGAGAATAAAAAGCCTAACAGCGGTGTCAGAAATTCGTCCAGCCAACTGCTGTTCTACCTCCTCCCTTCTGGAAACATTCAAGTTGACTGCTGAGAGAGCCTCAAGAAGGTCATCATGTCCTCTTGCATAGCTTCGAGGAGCAATATCCACCACGACTAGCGAACTCACCTGCTGAGGAAAATGAAGAGCAACATACATCGCTGTTTTCCCTCCCATGGAGTGCCCCAGAAGGTGAGCCTGTGAAAGAGCCTCTGACTCCATAAGCTCTAAAAGGTCCTGAGCCATGTCTGGATAGCGATGAGTAGAGGCATGAGGCGATCGCCCATGATTACGAGCATCAATGAGGTAGAATGTACCCCCAATCTCCAATCCCCTGGCTATACTGCGCCAGTTATCTCCACTTCCGAGAAAGCCATGAAGAAAAAAGTAAGCAGGAGGCCCCTCCCCCAGTCGTTCAAAATAAAGTCGCATGCTCAAAGTAAAGGAATCCCTCTATGGACTGAGTCGGAGCCTCTATCTTTATCATGAGGTGTCGGAGTTGATCCTTCAATGGATATGGCGAAAGCAGGTATATGACCCTGCTAGTCTCTACACAACTACGGGTGAAAAGGTAGAGATAATCTCACCCGGGTTACCTTATCCTTTTGGACCCGATTTTGAAGGAGCGCAAGTGCGAATAAACGGTCTCCTTCATGTAGGAAGTGTCGAAATAGATTTATATCCTTCCCTCTGGTATGCACACGCTCACCACCTCAATCCTCTCTATGAGAGGGTAATCCTCCACGTGGTATGGAAGGCTTCAAGAGAAAATTGTACCTATGATAAGGGAGGGCGAGTTATTCCTATTCTTGCTCTTTCATCTGCCGTGAATGAGAGTGCAATTCAACGGCTCTCACCTAAGCAGGTTACCTTTCCCTGTGCAGCCATAGCTCGGACTCTTTCAGAAAGTGTATGGACTGCCGTTTACGAGGAGTGGGCAGAGCAGCGGCTGCATGAGCGATGTCAAAGCTATCAGAATGAAGGGGAATTTCTTCAGGGTTTTTGGTCAGCTCTTTTGCGTGGAATAGGAGCGCCTCAGGGCGACTCCTTTCAGCGCATAGCCAAAGCTCTCCCATGGACAATCCTCAAGCGGCATGCACCTACCCTCCTTAGCAAAGAAGCTGCTCTCATGGGCACAGCCGGACTTTTAGAGAGCGTGGGTGCTCCCTCTGACCCTTATGAAAAAGAGCTCCTTTCTGCTTGGCGTTTTCTTCAGCGAAAATTCGGCTGGACTCCCCTCCAGCTCCATTGGCATCCTACCCGTCCACCTCTCTCACCTTGGCGAAAGTTAGCCCAGCTGGCTGCTCTTGTTCATAACTATTCTGAATTAGCAGAACTTTTTTACCATCCCCCCCTCAAGCTACCCCCCTTAAGCCCTTACTGGCAGTCCCACTGGGCCTGGCAGCGCCCTCTAAGCAGACCCCTTATGCATTCTTCTCCTCTCCTTCTGCACAACCTACTTGTTAATGCCATCTATCCCTTCGGTATCTATTACTTTCAGGTCACAGGACAAGCCGAAGCAGCTCTTCAAATGAGAGAGAGATTTCGCAGACTGCCACCTGAAAACCATCGTTATGCTCGTTTATATGCTACCTATGCTTATGTTGCTCAGAATGCCTGGCAGACCCAAGGACAAATCCAACTCTGGCGCCAAGGATGCGAAAAGCAGAGGTGCTTGACATGTCGGATTGGACGACTTCTTCTACAGCAGTGAGTTTTACATACCTTTTGCAAGGATTTATGCGGTACTGGAGCTTCTTAACTCTTTTTTTGTGGGCTCAATCCCCCATAGATTCTCTCTATGGGCTAATAGGTTACCAGTTAGAGATGCCTAGAAGCGCCTTCTCAGGACTCATTCCAAAGGGCTCTTTCCAACGCAAAGTCTGGTTTCGCAGTCCCACTGACACCCTCTGGGAAGGAATCCCTTTAGCCGAAGTAAAATATGCTTTCTACAATGATAAACTCCACACCATTCAGATCAAAGTGAAAGGCGCTGATGCCAGCGCAGCAATGCTGGTACTGCTACAGACCCTTTTCGGACAAGGAAAACAAGAGGGGTATGCCCCTCGGTATCGCTGGATTGGAGAGCGAGCTACCCTCCTCTATGACCAAAATATCCTAACCAAGGACACAGAAATTCGCATGGAGAGCTTAATTCTCCAGCGCCAGCTTGAGAGAGATGCTTATAGGTCGTTTGAAGCACGATGAAACAGATAGCCCTCTTCGGAAGATGGACAGCCCGAATCGCTCAAGATACCCTGAGGGAATGGCTTGATTTTCTCAAAGAAAAATCAATTGAGATTTGGGTAGAGGAAAGCTTTGCTCAGTGCTGGCAAGAAGCAGAAAAGGAAGAGCTCCCTATTCGATCTTTTTCAGGGCGGCAGGAGATTTGTGAAGCAAGCATTGCATTTGTAATCGGAGGAGATGGTGCCTTTTTAGACGCCGCTCAGCTCGTGGCCCCTTTAGGTGTGCCACTCATCGGCATTCACGCAGGCAGATTAGGCTTTCTTACAGACATTCCTCAGCAGCATCTCCTTCCTGCTACCCAGGCTCTCCTCTCTGGAAACTTTTCCATAGAAAAGCGCAGCATGTTATCTATTCTTACAGAGCCTCAAGTTTTTTCCATGGATGAGGCTTTCGCCCTAAACGAAGTGGTGTTTTCAAAGGCTGTAACTGCAGAGATGATTCTCTTAGATGTCTATCTCAATGGAGAGCTAGTCAATACCTATTGGGCAGATGGACTGATTGTTTCCACTCCCACAGGTTCCACGGCTTACTCTTTAGCCTGTGGGGGGCCGATTGTTACACCCAACTGTGCCAATTTCATTCTGACCCCGATGGCTCCTCACTCGCTCACGGTTCGCTCCTTAGTCCTCCCAGATACGGGGGTTCTCACCATTACATTTCGCACTCGGACAGGACAAGTCCAGATAGCTTTAGATGGACGCAGTGTAACGGTACCTGACGAAACAGCCGTAGCATTGCGCCGAGCCGCTACACCTCTCAAGGTCATCAAAATGCCCACTTACAGCTACTTTCAGACTCTGCGAGATAGGCTCTCATGGGGAGTAGATCGACGGGAAGGACTATAAGCACCCCAGAGCCCTCTCTAAAGCCGTACGGTAACAGGCTGAAGGCTGCCCGCCCGAATAGAGATAAGATTATCACAAGCGCCATTCCCCTGTGGATCGTAGCTCAGGAGAATATCAGTCTCCTGCATGCGCAGCTTGAGCTCCCCCTTCAAAGAATAGGGGTATCGGCAAGCAGAGGCAAACTTGAGGGGATCAAGAGTAAGAATGATGAAAGGATGCCCTGACCGAGAGGTACCACTTCCCTCACCTTGTACAAAGAATGTATCATCAGCTGGCTCAGTCGGCGTTTGGTAACCCTCTGCAAACTGATAAAAACGAATAGAACGCCAATCTAAAGTCCCACTGCTCATCACCATCCTGTGTCGCTGCACGGTATCCCGAAAAATAGGGGCACCCGAGCCCTGAGAGGCTTCCGTGAAAAGGACCCTCTCAAGAAGATGAAAACGATCTTCTACGAAAAAGCTATCAGTAGTGATGAGAACACGAGCCCCAGGCTCTCCCCACCGATTTCCAGAAAAATCCGCAATAATCCGTCCTTGACGAAGCAGACTATCCCTATCTACACATCCTTCGGAACCAAAATCTATGATGACTCTCCGTTGAAGAGTATCTATCTCTACACGAGCACAAGGCGGCAATTCGTCTTCTCTACTCTCTGTAAGACGCCTTGACGGTAGATTTTGTACTTTCCTGATAAGATCAGTAATGTAGTAGAGGTCTGACTCAGCCCGCGCAATGTCCTGAGCAAGCTGATAAAAGACAAAAGGGTCAGGCACAGACACACTCAGCTTCTCTTTCTTCTTACAACGAGAAAGGAATAAAGGCACTGCAAGCCAAAATAGATAAATAAGCGCCCTTTTCCAAAAAGAGAGCGAATTCATGTCCGCAAATGTACGAATTATATCCATAGAAAACTCAAACTTCAAAATACGAAATGGGTACTCCAGCGTGCTTCCCTTCCTTTACGCTTTAGTACCATGCAGTAACTCAGCTTTTACAAAATTGCAACCTTAGATCATGTTACAGCCGTATATTTGCCGTGTCGGGGCGAGATGTGTTTCTCGTGTTAGTCTTATTGGGACTCTCTCTGCTAAGGGCGCAGAACATTTCAACTAACGAACCGACCCTTCAGGTGTGTGGATTGCCTCAACCCTTTCAAATCACTATTACGAATACCACCTCTTCTTCTTTGACAGGGGTTCAGCTATCTGTACAGATGCCACCTGGAGTTCTGTACCAGTCGGGTTCTGTTACTCCGCCAGCAAGTCTTGTCTCTGCTTCTCCTCAGAATCAGCCCGTTTTTGCTCTTCCCTCTCTCTCCCCAGGACAGTCCATCACTTTTACCTATCAGGCCTATGCAAGCTGTGATGTGCTGCCATTCCTTGCAGACCAAAATAACGAGGTGAAGAATACCTACACTCTCACATGGAACGGCGGAGGTAGTTATACCTATACCCCCAACTATGAGTACATCATCAATCATGGATCCCTTCAATATGCCTCCATTACGAATCGACCCATGTAGTCTCAACTGCGCCAGCGACTTTCACTCGAACCTTTACCGTGACGAATGCTGGTAATGCCTCCATCTCTTCTTTTCGACATATAGAGACCGCTGGCTCAAACCTTGTCATCACGGGTGCAGCAGGAGGCACTATTATCAGTCATACCCCTCAATCGCTTACACTTGAGTTTGGAACTCTCCACCCTGGCCAATCTATTTCCTTCACTGTAAGTTACTCCGTAGAAGCCTGTAGTAACTTAGGCTCTCAGTTCACTCTTCAATGGGGATGCCATAACCAGATTTGCCAGAGCATAACGGCTACAGGAGGAGTCTCAGTAGCTGCCAGTGGGCAAACCCCTCAGATCACTACTGGAGCCTTCAGCCCGAATGGAAATGCAATCATCTTCATAGATGAAAAAAGCTGCTATGGCGATCAACCTGGCAATGGTAGCCGAGCTCTTTTCCGCGCAGCGAATATCGGAACCGGAATAGCTTACGATGTGCAAGTTACGCTTTTCATTTCAGAATTCCCGAGTAGTCAGTACAATCCTAACATGATAGCACGAATAGATACGAACACTCTCACCCTTCGGATTGGAGCAAATGGCTCTCCTATCCCTCGCCAGATTTTGAGCGCGGAAGCAGGAGGAGCCACCGCATGCTTCGGTGTTTCTGATGTAGTTCGCAAGCTGACACTCAGAATACCTCAACTACATCCAAATGATACCCTCTATGTTGAATTTGATCATTACCTATGTGATATCTCAGCTTGTCATGGGTTTTCTCGCCCCAATATCCGTAGTATTGGTTGGGAGCTGACTTATAAAGGAGCTTGCAATGAACCCTATAGCGTAAGTGGTGGAAGTAATTACCGCGCTCAATTTAATGCAGCTCTCACAAATACCCACCCAGGCACGGTGAGCAATGGTCAGACCTTCAATCTATGTGTCACTTTAGGTGATGAGCCTGGAAACTACACTGAATGGTTTGCAAATCCCTGGTACCTCAATAGCGGAGGCTCACCTTCCGCCCCTAATTATCGGTTTGAATGGGTCTTTACCCTTCCCCCAGGTGTAAGCTACACAGGTGGCCCCGTAATATGGACGGGCACTCAATGGAATGATCCAAACATCCAGCTCACGTGGCCAGCTACTTCAGTTAGCGTTGTAGGAAATACAGTTAGAGTGATATTTAACCATTCTAATCGTCCAGAAGGATGGCAGACAATGTGGCCCACAGGTTCTTTCAAAAATTCTTTTGTATGTCTGCCGCTTGTGCTAAACTGCGGAAATGCGGGATCTTTTTCCATCACTAGCCAAGTTTTCTTCAATCCTAATCCTACATGTAACCCACAAGGCTTCTGCTATGGACTACCGCAAACTACGACTATTAATCTAAATTGTCCCATTCCATGCCCGCAAGGCATGCTAATGACAAACTTTACCTTGCGTCGAACTTCCTATGGAATTCCAGACAATGATAATAATGGGATACCCGATGGAGGCGGAACCTTAGATATGGCTAGAATCCGCACCGATCGGGTTATGATTACCGATACTGCGACGGCATATTTTGAAGCTCAAGTGCAGGGTGGTCCTTGGCAAAATGCATGGGCTATACTGGAATTAGGAAGCGAAGGCGATCGCTTCACCCCCATAGATGTATCTGTAAGAATCCGCAAAACCGGCGGCGGGCCCGTTTATCAAGGCATGCTGCCTCTCTTGAATAGCAACGCATGTGGAGGCTGGCCTGATTGCAATCGCTTTGCCGTAGATCTCCGGGTCTCCTCGCTCATTGCAGTTGGATTTGTACCCAATACCTTCATATGGGAAGCGGGGGATTCTGTCCGAATCTGGCTGCGAGTGCGCGCTAGCATCAATCCTGGCGGCTTCCTTGGTCCAGTCAATGCTATACCCTATCTTTACACCACACCTAACCCTGTTCCTCTTCCCCCCGACCTCGCCCCTCATCCCCCCGTCCAGCGATTTGCCTGCGGCAGTTGGGGCGCTACCATAGAGCTTATAGGGTATTACTTCTATACTTCAGACCCAGAACTCTTTGAACCAGTGGGATGCGATACCCTTCTCTTGCATCTGCGTCATTACCTTAGTATTGGTCCTTGCTGCTCCAACTACTGTTCAGGTAATCTCTTCCCTTTTGAATACCGCCTCTGGTCCCTTCCTGCTCAAGTGGAAGTAACCCTTCCAGCAGGCTGGCGATACGTTCCTGGAAGTGGTTACTTAGATCATCAGCGAACTCAAGGTAACTCTACTGGCACATCCGCTCATTGTGTAATTCAGACGACTCCTCCCGGCAGTGCTGAACCTATAAACCCCTCTGCTTCACCCCTTGTCTTTCAAGTCTCCAATCTCTTTAGTGCAAATGGAGGAGGTCCTCACATTGGAAGCGACGATGGAATGTTTGGGATTCTCTTTTTCAAAGTGGTTCCTTCGTGCGAGTCAGCCGTGGAATCAGAGGTGCCTATATCCTATACCGTCCATTTCGGTGGGCGACTCAGCGGCTCTGCTACCTCTTCTGCCCCTCTATCAGGCCTTCGTATCCGATACAGAGGACCTCGCCTCTCCGTTCAAGCTGTGACCAATCCCGTCAGTGCTACCGAGAATAGCGTAGAGTGGTATGTCAAGGTCTCTAACATCTCAAATGTAGCGGCTGCCCCTCATTCCTTCCTATTTTTCCAGACTCAGCATAGTAACCTCTCTGTTACTCAGGTCATAGACGCAAACACAAGCACGCCAATCGCTCCAGTAGGTGGATACTATCCCACAGGAACACTCAATCCAGGTAGCGACAGGTACTTCTACGTAAAAGCTCAAATTTTGTCCTGCAGCCCAGTAGATACTCTCTGGATAAGAGTAGGATGGAACTGCGCGGGCTATCCGACTAACCTTTCTACATATCCCTGCCTCGCTTCAGCTCCAAAAGATACCCTAACCTATCTCCCAACAAATCCTATTATTCAAATCTCATCTGTAGTCGATCCCAATCCTGCAGAACTGTGCGATACCCACACGGTTATTGTTACCCTTACGAACGCTGGCAATGGCTACGGCTATAACCCATTCTTGTATTTTATCCTTCCTTCAGGCATGAATCTCGTGCCAAACTCCTTTGAAGCCTCCTATCCAGCAGGTGGGCCATGGACACCTATCGCTGCTCCTCAGTCTCTTTTGTCTCTGCGGTATTGGAACCTTTCTAATCAAATTCCCGCCCTTGCCTCTGGCATGCCCCATAGCCCTCCCCCATCAAACTCAATCCAAATACGCTTTCGGGTCGCAACAACTTGCAGCTACATTAGTGGAGGCCAGATTCGCTTTTTCACCACCTTCCGGAACGTATGTAACCAGCTATCCTATCAGATTGCAGCCTCGCCTGTCCTGTCTTTGACAAATGTGATCGTCCCTTACACGACAAGCATCACAGCTCCCGACCTTACCCTCTATGGATGTCAAACGGTACATACTTACACAGTCACTATTACAAACCTTGGCACGGGATCCACGACTATCAACGATAGCGTAAGAGTAACGATCCCTGCAGGTATTTTCATCCCAGGAAGCACAATTCCTCTTCAGAACTTCACAGCGCACGAGCCCACAGTTACCTCTTCGGGCGGCAATACCATCCTCACATGGGGGCTGCAAGCAGGACATGGAGCTGGCACCCCTATGAGTTTTAGCTTTCAGTTTCAAATACACCCTTCTCTCCCATCAGGCACATATCCTTTCCCTATTCAGACCATCATCAATGCTAATCGGACTTGTGGTGCGACTACCTGTAACATATTCTACCCTACAGGTACTCAAAATGCCACTCTTACGCTTGTGCGTCCAGCAGGAGTATGGACAGGTGAGATAAACAATGACTGGTTTGAATCGGATAATTGGGGTGATTGCGAAGTGCCTACTTGTACAAAGGATGTAACTATACCTAATGTCGCTAATGATCCTATAATTGATGGAGGCATAGCTTCCTGTCGCGATATAACAATAGAGGCTGGAGCTACTCTGACTTTGACGGCAACTGGTCAGTTAGATGTATGCCGAAATTATTGGCTTCAAACAAATGCTATTCTCATCGCTGAACCAGGTTCTCATCTTCGTTTCACAGGACCAGCTAATAATCAAACTTACCGCCGCAATGGTATAGGGGACCCCTTCAACGTAACAATAGCCCAGGGCAGCCCAGGACACCGACTGATACTACTCACGCCCTTAGAGTTTCATGGTGTCCTGACCCTTAATCAAGGAGTAATAGACGGCTACACTCATGGACAAGAAACTTTTGCACACGCCCCTTCTGCTTCTGCTGTTACGAGCGGAAATTCAAACAGCTACATTTCAGGGGTTCTTCGCCGTCGTCTCAACACGAATGCCCCTGATGGCTGGTACTACCTGCCTGTAGGTCATCTTCTAAGTGGAAAGGGATATCAGCTTGCCCAAGTTCAGTTTAGTGCCGCTCCTAGTGCCCCTTACATAGTGGCACAATTCCTACCATGGGTAGGTATGCCTGCAGGTTGTGCTGTTCAGACGGATTGCGGTTATGGGTTTGGTACTCTACCGAATTTAGACAATGGATATTGGATCATTGAGCGAGTCGGAGGCCCTGTACCACCCTATCATATCCGCCTCTTCGCCACTAATTACACTAATGCCTCAGGCTCAAGCTATGCGATCGTAAAGCGCCCAACGGGTTCTTCTGCACCCTTCGGATTTGAAGGCATCTGTGAGGGTGCTCCATATAATCAAGCCAATCAGACAGGACGACTTCAAGTGCCAGACTTCTCTGAATTTGCTATAGCTCAAAGCCCATTGCCCTTGGCAGTTAATTTTATCTACCTAAAAGCCTCCCCCAGACATGCCTCAATCCATATTAGCTTCGCCAGTCGGCAAGACTGGTCTCAGCTCCATCGCCACGAAATAGAGCGCTCTGAAGATGGGATTCACTGGGAACGCATAGGACTCTTAGAGCGGGAGCAGTACAGTCATCGTGAAGGAGAAATCGGCTATTATGAATGGGAAGATCAGCCGCTCCAACAAGAGAAAACCTACTTTTACCGCATCCGGGCTGTGGAATACAGGGGGAGTAGCTACTTCTCTCCTGTAGTAGAGGCTCGCTTACCAGCTTCAGAAAGACTTCAAGCTGCCATATATCCTAATCCTTCTGAAGAGGAAGCATGGCTAGAAATGAATAGGGCAGGCTATGTCGTAAGAATCTGGGATGCCGTCGGCAAGCTCGTGTGGGAAGGCTTCGCTTCCGAAGAACGGCTACCCCTACCTGCGAGGCAACTTAGTGCAGGTCTGTATATACTGGAAGTCGGAGAATTGCGTTTGCGATGGGTAAAGCGATAGCCTCTCTTCGTCTCTCTAACTCATCTGCCATATCCACCGTTGCGCCTGGAAACGCTCTTTGAACTCTGGTGGATAAGCTGAGCGAAGCCGAGGAGCTTCCCGTTCAAGATAGGCTTTAAGGTCTGCTTCTGTCCCTGCCTCGTACATCACGAGAAAGACCCGTCTCCCAGAAGGAGGAGGCGGGTCTATCATCTCTCCAAAGCGATGTCCCCGAAAAAAACCCGTTTGGAGTACCTCAGGAATATGAGTATGAAGCATCCAATAGCGCCAAGCTTCCGCTACTTCCACCTCTATCTCCACACGTACAGCATAAATCAACATCTCAACGTCTTTTGAGCTTTTCCTTCAGGTAAGGTAAAGCTTGAGCCGCCTGAGGGTTTTGAGGATCCAGCTCTTGAAGACGAGTGTAAGCGTCGTAGGACTTATCAAATTCCTCCTTATTGTAATGAAAGTATCCTAAATAAGAGTAAGCCTCAATAAGGTCGCTTTTGTATTTAGTGCGATCAGCACTCCCAAGCTCAATGACCTTTTCATAGTAGGGTTTGGCTCGCCCTTCCGTGCTCTCCGGATCTAGCATGGCTGCACATCGCCCAAGCTCAGTATAAACAGGGACTAAGTCAGGCTTCTTGTCCCTGACGTAAGAGAAAGCCTGAATAGCTTTATGATAATAACTGGTGTCCTTCTCAGTCTGACCAAGCTTATAATAAATCCGACCCAGCTTATAGTAGTTGTCTAAAGATGGAGACTTCTCAATAGCTTTTTGTAGAGCCTCTGCTGCCTCCCGATACCGCCCAAGCGAATTTAGCGCGTTCGCCATTTCAGGATAGGTTTCATTTGCTAAAGTAGAATCTTTTTCTATGGCTTTCTGATAATATATGACTGCGATAGAGTCTTGGCCTGTTTTATCTAATCCTTTTGCATAGAAAAGATAATCCTTTGCAATCACTCGTTGGGGAGTTTGACGCTCAAAGTATTGAGCCAGTTCCTTGAGCCCATTCTCGTATTGTCCATCTTCTATGAGCGAATAGCCTAAAAGACGCTGAAGAGTCAAGCTAAAAGTGTCTTTTAGGACGCTCCGAATCTCCTCTATTGCACTCTTGTAGTCTTTACTAAGATATAGGAAGGTAGCATACCGCACGCGAGCGGGAAGCTCAGGTCGTAGAGCTACATACTTCTGGTAGTTTTCTTTAGCCTGTTGGTACTTCTGGGCAAGAAAGTAAATCTCTCCGAGCTCTCTATAGGCAGGCGCAAAAGAAGGATCTATCTCCACCGCTTTTCGAAAAGCCTCCGCTGCATCACGGTAGGACTTTGCTCGGGCATAAGCTTGCCCCAGCTTGAAATGATTTTCGGCATTTGCAGGCTCAATAGAGACTGCCTTCTGGTAATTATCAATCGCCAACTCCACTACTCCTTCCTGCAGCCAGAGATCACCTAACCCTCTCAAGATAGCCGTATTATTCGGGTCTTTAGTTTTCGCCTTACTCAAGAGAAGTCTGGCTTTATCCATTCCGAATTTTCCGCCCAGAATGGTATAAATTCGGGCAGTTTCCACAAGGGCCTTGACCTCACTAGCTCCATACTCTTCGGCTTTGCTTAGGGAGGCTTTGGCTGACTCTGTATTCTTTTGAAGGAGGTCTACTTCCGCTATTCCAATGTGAGCGTATGGATATTTTGGATTTTTTGCCAAGGCTGCGCTGAAGCTCTCTCGCGCTTGACGCAAAAGGAGATCTCGTCGTGGATCCCCTTCTTCTGTCTGCCGATACTGACCTAAATAAGCCTGACCTCGCAAATAGTACACGTATAAATCCTTCGCCTTTGCAGCGATAAGCTGGTCTGTAAGAGCAAGGACGCGATCATAGTTTTCCCGACTCAGAGCAAGTTCAGCCTCAATTAGGCTTTGAGCACAAGCAAGTCCTACTAACAGGATGCCTCGCATGAAGCAAATATATGACATAACCCTCCGCTTGAATAGCAGGGGAGATTGTAGCGGAGTAGCACTCCCCTCAGCCATGCCGGAAACTGCTTTTTGCCCACTGATTAAAGAAATAAGATTAGATAACTTATTCAATTCAGTATAACATAGGCTAATGCTCCTGAGGCATAACCTAAAAAAGCAATCCATGAGACACGCCTCAAGTACCAAAAAAATTCTATCCTTTCCATCCCCATCGCAACGACCCCTGCAGCCGAGCCGATGATAAGAAGGTTACCACCCACCCCTGCCGCATATGCCATGAACTCCCATAGTCGATGGTCTGTGGGGAATTCAGAAAGAGGATACATCTCAATCGCCGCAGCCACAAGCGGTACATTATCTACTACAGCTGAGAGGACTCCCATGAGGAAGACCACTACATCTAAGCTTGGGACTGCAGTACTAAGGGATTGAGCTAGCCACCGCAGCACCCCGATTTCCCCTAAAGCCCCTACTGCCAGTAAAATGCCTAAAAAGAAAAGCAAACTGGGTGTATCTATCCTCTCTAAGGCCGAGACTACCCGGAGGCGCCGAGGCTCACCTACTCGCTCACCCAAACGGCGATAAAATATTTCCGTAATCAGCCAGACAGCACCCATGCTCAGAAGCATTGCTAAAAAAGGTGGTACATGAAAAATAACTTTCAAAATAGGTACTATGAGAATTCCAGTTATGCCTACTAAAAATACTATGAAGCTCACTCTCTGAGGGATCTCTTCTGAAGAGGTGGAAAGAGCGGACTCTACTCGCACCGAAGCTCCCCGCAGTAGCCTTCCCAGAGCTAAGAAAGGGATGCCTATAGACAAGAGGCTTGGCAAGAAGACCTTTTTGATGATACTGACTTCTGTAATGCAGCCTTTTATCCAAAGCATAGTAGTCGTTACATCGCCGAGGGGGCTCCATGCCCCACCCGAGTTAGCTGCTAAGACTACAAGAGAGGCACCAAGGAGTCTGACGTTCCTCTCCTCCTCAGGAGTAACTTTCTGAAGGAGGGAAACCATAAGAAGGGTGGCTGTGAGATTGTCTATGACCGCAGAAAGAAAGAAAGTCATCCCCACAAGAACCGCCAAAAATCCCCATAACGTCCGAATCCGCATCAGCCGAAGTACGAACTGAAATCCCTCGTAAGAGTCAATCACCTCTACAATCGTCATCGCCCCAAGAAGGAAAAAAAGAATACTTGCTGCCTCTCCCAGGTGGTGAAAGAGCCCTGCCTCTATAGAGGGAGGTACTTTTCCCTCAACGAAAAGAGGAACTCCAAACAATAGGAACCAGGTAGTAGCTCCTAAGAAAATGGCTGTGGCTGCTTTGTCTATATGTAACCTGTACTCTAATGCAATAATAGCATACCCAATGACGAAGAGAACTACGAGAAGGGCTTCCACATGCGCAAAGGTAGCTTCTGATAGTAAGCCTCACGGACCGCTGCCGCAATACTATATCGGTCGTAGCCGCAAAGAGCATACTGCTCTAGCTGAGTCCCATGTTCTATAACAACATCAGGAGCCCCAAGCCGCTTTACAGGAATAAAATACCCCTTGTCAGAGAGCCATTCTAAGACTGCGCTACCAATTCCCCCCATTCGGACTCCATCCTCTACTGTAATGATAAAGTCAAACTTCTCAGCCACTTCTGTAAGTAGAGCCTCATCCAGCGGCTTAGCAAACCGTAGATCGTAAACAGCGGGAAACAAGCCCTCCTCTGCCAAGACCTCACATGCAGCAAGGACTTCGTTTCCGATATGACCATAGCTGAGGAGAGCTACCCTTTCCCCTTCACGAAGGAGCCGACCCTTTCCAATAGGAATTTCTTCAAAGGGTGTGCGCCACTCCAATAAGACTCCTTGACCTCGCGGATACCGAATCACAAAAGGCTTCTCCGACAAGAGAGCTGTATACATAAGGTGGCGCAGTTCAGACTCATTCAGAGGAGCAGAGAGGATGAGGTTGGGTATTGGACGAAGGTAGGCAATATCATAAAGTCCCTGATGAGTTGCTCCATCTGCCCCTACTGCTCCTGCCCTATCTAAACAGAAAATGACTGGCAGACTCTGAATAGCTACATCATGGATTACTTGGTCATATGCTCGCTGCAAGAAGGTGGAATAGATGTTGCAAAACACCTTCATCCCTTGCGTCGCAAGTCCTGCACTGAAAGTTACTGCATGCTGTTCAGCGATTCCTACGTCGTAGCATCGCTCAGGCATAAGCTGGCGCATTTTGACCAGTCCTGAGCCAGAGAGCATTGCTGGTGTAACAGCCACTACCCGAGGATCCATTTGAGCCAATTCTATCACTGTCTCTCCAAATACATCTTGATAGCGAGGAGGCGCTGGAGCTGATGAGCCAGAAGAAAGCGGCTCTCCCGTCTTGGGATTGAACTTGAAAGCTGGAGCATGCCACTTGATAGGATCTTTTTCGGCAGGGGGAAAGCCCTTTCCTTTGATTGTACGACAGTGAAGCAATTTAGGACCAGAAAGCGTCCGAAGGTTTCGAAGAGTATCCACTAATCCTATTATGTCATGACCATTCACAGGTCCGAAATACCGCAGTCCCATGGTCTCAAAAAGTACAGCTGGCTTGGAGAGAAGAAAAAGCAATCGCTCTTCCAGCCGAGCAGCATAATCCCGAACTGGCGTTCCCAACTTCTCTTGCAAGCGAGTAAGCAGTTTCCACACCTCATCTCGGAATCGATTGTAAGCTCGAGAGGCGGTCAGACCCGCTAAGTAGTCTTTGATAGCCCCCACATTCTCATCTATAGAGATTTGATTATCATTGAGAACGATTAGCAGGTCTGGTTGCAGAGCTCCCACGTTGTTGAGAGCCTCATAGGCTAAACCAGCTGTAAGGGCTCCATCCCCGACTATAGCGACGACTTTCCGAGCAGTCTCGCCTTTGTGGCGAAGAGCCTCAGCCATCCCCAGTGCTGCCGAAATGGCGGTGGAAGAGTGTCCTACCCCAAAGGTATCATACACAGACTCCTCCCGCTTGGGGAAACCAGAAATGCCTCCTTTGAGGCGATTTGTGTGAAACTGACGACGCCTGCCAGTTAGAACTTTATGTCCATACGCCTGATGCCCCACATCCCAGACAAGAAGGTCCTCAGGTGTATTATACACATAGTGAAGGGCAATTGTGAGCTCCACCACCCCTAAACTTGCCGCAAAGTGCCCACCATACTGAGCTGCATGATGAATCAAAAAAGAGCGGAGCTCTTCCGCCAGCTGAGGGAGATTATCCTCTGGTAGCAAACGAAGCTGATCAGGGTACTCAATCCTACTTAAAAGAGGACCAACCGGCGTAGGATTTTCACTCATAAGTCCGCAAAGATAGGGAGATAAAAGCTACGAATTGGCTTCCATTCTGAAAAAAAGGACTGGTATGCCTGTTCTATCTCTGAAAGGGAGATGCTCGTTGGAAGGGGTCCTCCTCCCAAGCGCCAGAAAAGCTCCAAAAGAAAGGGACGGATCTGAAGATGAGGCTGATCGCTTCTATCTAATCTAATAAGCTGCCCCCTCACCCACTCAAATAAAGAAGGATCCGGGGCTCGCAGACATTGACTCATCCATTCTAAAAGTAAAATTAATACTCCGGTATGCTGAGCGCTCTGGAAAAACCGCTGATAGATATAGTCCCATTCTGCTTCTACGAGGCGCTGCACCTCACGATGAGGGCGCAGCCGTAGCGTTACGTAAAGCAAAGCTCCTGGTAGAGGCGTAAAGGACCTTTGGCCATGAGCGAGCGCATGTACTGTCCCCTCTGTTTCAGTGTGGAGGTGAAGAATCCAGCTTCGTTCCCGAAATGGATATCGCCGCAAAACCAGCGCACGGGTTTTGACTTCCTGACTCATGGCAAGGTGGGAAGGATATAGCAAGGGACCCATTGTGAAGCCAAGGTCAAATCCTGCCGAAGCTCTTGATCAGCCTCCATCCACACCTCAATCTCCTCATGGGATCTAGCGAAGAGCCGCTCTGGCACTGTCCGCTCAGGAAAAAAGTAAGTTACCTTCTCTATCACTCCTTCCTCACAAAGATATGCCCGCAGTCGGCGTATATCAGCCTCATTTGCATCTAATACTAGTGAAACGACATTGTGTAGGAGCTCATGAAGGGGATTATGAGTCTGGCTGGACATGCACAAGAGACTCTCTAAAAGAGCGGGATAGCGACTTAGAGGTATCCACCGATTCGGAACGCCAACCTCTGAGAGAGCAGCACTCAAATGCTTTGAAGCTTGAGTGGCTCCTTTACCTACACATGCAAAGAGGGCTGGCTCAGAG
Organism: Bacteroidia bacterium; assembly: GCA_025062295.1. GTDB lineage: Bacteria > Bacteroidota > Bacteroidia > SpSt-205 > SpSt-205 > SpSt-205. The sequence continues at coordinate 16,565 of JANXAJ010000004.1, forward strand.
AAAGACCGAATTCGTCGTCGCCAATAAGCTGGATTCGTGGCCGCTACCACATAAAACCGCAGCACTTAATCCACAACAATAATTTTGCCCAGAGCGCTGCGTTGTCCCTCCCTATCAAGAGCGGCGATAAGATAAATGCCAGGAGAGACTTTCTCTCCGCTGATTGTGCGTAAATCCCATACTGCCTGCCCTCCAAAAGCTTGAAGATAGCGAACCATCTGCCCATCTACTGTTAGAATCCGTACCACGCTCCCCTCCGAGACTCCACGAATCCCTACCCATCCTTCAAACCGACGAGAGACTGGATTCGGAAAAATGTAGAGAGTATCTAGCTCAGCTGCAGGGGCTGTGGTCCAGTCACGATAGCTGACTGTCCCCTCTGCTGTGATGAAAAAAATCTCACCAGTTGTCTCCCATAACCGAATTCGGTAAATCAGGTTAGCAGGGAGTGGACTGTTTTCCATGTTGAAATTAGCAAGCTGACGGCTTCCATCCGCACTGAGTAGATAGACACCGCTACTGGTAGTCCCTACCCATTTGCGATTCTGCCCATCCACAGCAATATCGGTGATACTCTCTTCTTCTAAGAGATAGCGATTCTCAATCACAGGTAAAGAGATAGAGATATTCTCGCTGAAAGGATCGCCATACAAGATTGCTATACCTTTATCTGTTCCCAGCCATATTGCCCCACCTCTGTCGGGAGCTAACACTTGAATTCGGCTACTTGGCAGTCCGGGGAGCGGGCGACCTCCGCTTCCGAATATCACTATCCGATACTGGTTAGGTTCTAAGCCCCTTCTGTCATCTATAACCGCAATCTTCCCTCCGCTCAGAAGAACCCATTTATATCCCCGAGTATCCACCCGAAGGGAAATCACAGGGTCTGATATAGGCAAAACATACCAGCGGTTCAAAGAGCGGCTGTAACAAAGGACATTTTGAATCCCATATCGCTTACCTACCCACACATTTCCAGCTGGATCTATAGCAAGAGTAGAGAAGCCTAACCAGCGAGGTTTTCCATTTTCATCAGGAAAAATCCCATCAAAAGGCGCATTATAAGCAGTAAAGGTATCTACTTCTCCTGCAGGTGTGAGACGAAGCACATATGCAAGTGCTAAAATCCAAGCTCGGGACCCATCCCAAGCCGCTTCTGCCAAACCCCCAAAGCTGAACCCAGCTAACTCAGAGAGCTCATATTTTATTCCCTTTTGAGCCCCATGTGGATAAAATGTGATTACGTTTCCCCACCCAGGTCCCCAGAAGCCAGTGCCATCATGTAGAAAAAAGAGCCCTTCTGGAGTAGGAAGCACCTCTGTTACGCTGCCAGCCTGAAGGCGCTGAAACTCCTGAGTATAGAGAAGTTGATTTGGAGAAGCGGCATGCCCCCCGGTCCATACGCTACCCCACGCCACGTAATCAGCATCAGGGCTCATCCATAGAGCTGAAGGACCTGGATTCCATCGCCGATGAATCCTTCCATTTATGCCGAAGTAGAATACATCTGTAGTATCAGCCGCTATAGCCCACCCACCCCCTTCACCATAGATGCGAAAGACCTTTTTCCCACCAAGAGGAGGGGGAAGCTCATAGGGTTGCCACTCATCAGAAGACCACCTATACAACTGTCCCTTATATGCAACTAAAAGTCCCATCGGCGTCTCTGCCCATCCCTGAAAGTATTCTACAGTATCCAATATCCCTGAAGAGGAGGTTCGCTCCCAAGGACCTGTCCATGGTCGGCCTTCTGGGAGTGCGTACAGTCCGCCCTCTAAAAGTGCCCACACCCGCCCATTGCTGTGGAATACTCGCCGTACAGGCTGAGCAAAAGGCTGTCCAGCAAACTGGCTTATACTCGCCAGCACTTGCCGACGCCGTTTGCTCCATATCACCAGACCGAAATCTGTCGCTATGTACAGAGTATCTCCCCGTGCATGAAAATCTCGGATAGCCTTAGAGGTATAAAAAGGATTAGCAGCGATATCTCGCAAAGACTGAAGAGCTGAGGGGGAAGGGCCGTACTGCACCTGCCCGTCTGCATATCCGATAAATATCCATTCGGCATAAGGGTCTCCATACAGAGCCGTGGGACGATTAGAAAGCAGTCCCCGAGTCCTATCAAGCTCCAAATAACCCCCGTTTTCTCCATCCAAAAGGACTATTCCCTCTTGACTCAAAAACCAGAAGTAAGGCTTGACATAAGCAACCTGCTGAATAGAACCATGATAGGCATATGAAGCCCACTGTCCAATCGGAATTGTACCCTGCGCAAAAAGGGTGCCCAAACAGACACCCACCCACTTCATACTTAGCAAAAGTAAAGACTCTGAGTGAGGATGTATTTGAGTAGTGGAGTGTCCCCTGCGAGCTCTGGTACTTTGTTCCGGTTCATCAGTCTCTCATATCTCAAGCAGAAGGGCCCTTCGGAGATGCCGTCAGGGATCGCCCTTCCGGGAGTTGGCGCCAGCTCCACTTGCGCCGAATCACGCCATCCTCTAAATAAAGAGCTCCTGCTGATGCCCGAAGCATCGCTTTGAGAACTGTCTGATCTTGAGGAGCAAAACATACCCTGAGACTTTTTTCCTGTGCCCACTGCATCCGAATCTCAGGAGGCGAAGCCGTCACCCCCACTACTTTTACATCAGGAGGAAGAGTCTCCAAAAGCCGTCTCCATCGCTCCACCTCAACCTCACCCAGCTCCTCTAAGCGAAGGGCAACAAGCATTACCACTCGCCCAGACAATTCATCTATCCGACATTCTGTGTACCGGGTGGAGACATAGTCTGTGATTTGCGGTATTCCCCTTGCATCTGGCTCTAAGGCTTTTTTTAGATTTTGCCCTACATGATAAGGAAGAAAGTCAATCGCGGGAAGATAAAGATAGAAATACAGAGTAAGCCCCGTCACCACTCCACTCAAGCTCCATGCTACTGGAGCTAATAGCCGAGCCGGCACCCATGGACGAATTTCTTCTCGCTTGAGGAATATATATCCAATCACTGTCAGCAGGACTATGTCCTTACCAAAAGACTGCCAAGGGGTCAGCCTAATGGCGTCTCCGAAACAGCCACAGTCCGAGACTGCCTTCGTAATAGCGGAGTAGCCTGTCAAAAAGGTGAAAAAAACAATCATCAAGAGAAGACTCCAAGCTGTGAAATCCCTCCAGTACCCCAGTAGAAGAAAGAGTGCCAGGCTCGTTTCAAATACAGCGATACCACCTGCGATTCCTATGCTCCACTCACCGAAAATCTCATGAAATGGAATACCACTATGCTTGTAAAAGACCTCAAAGTATTCGTCCAGCTTGTAGGCAAAGCCGCGAATATCATTCACCTTCACTAGACCCGATAAGGTGAAGAGAAGCCCCACGAAAAGCCGTGAGAAAAGAAGGATCGTGTCCCTTTTAGCGCGCATAAGCAATGCTGCGTTTTTCTCGGATGACAGTAACCTTAATTTGACCTGGATATTGCATTGTGTTCTGAATCTCCTCAGCCACTTTTTGAGCAATCGAGTCAGCGGCCTCATCAGAGACTTTGTCGCTCTCCACTAGTATGCGCAGTTCTCGTCCTGCCTGAAGGGCAAAAGCTTGGGTCACCCCCTGAAACTTCTTCGGCAGCGCTTCCAGCTCTTGGATTCGCTGGATATATTTTTCAACGCTTTCGCGTCTGGCTCCTGGACGAGAGCCGCTGATCGCATCAGCAATCTGAACAATCGGAGCAAGAATCGTGGTCATCTCTATCTCATCGTGATGGGCACCGACAGCATTCAGCACTTCGGGATGTTCCTTGTGGCGGCGAAGAATTTCCATCCCCAGGAGTGCATGGGGCAGTTCGGGGTTTTCTTCCGAGACTTTGCCAATGTCGTGGAAGAGAGCGGCTCGCTTAGCAAGGCGAATCTTGTCTTTCGGAAGCCCGAGCTCAGCAGCAATAAGCGCTGCTAACCGAGCTACCTCCTTGGAGTGATGTAGAAGATTTTGCCCAAAAGAAAACCGAAAACGCATCTTACCTACTAGATCCCGAATTTCGGGAGCCACATTCCGAATATCTAAGCTCATGAGGGTGCGATGTCCCACTTCCCGAATTTCTTGCTCCAATTCCTGTTCTACTTTCTTAGCAACTTCTTCTATGCGGGCGGGGTGGACTCTGCCATCGGCCAGCAACCGCTGTAGGGTGCGGCTGGCTATTTCTCGGCGGATGGGATCATGACACGAGATAACGATTGCACCTGGGGTATCATCTACGATAATCTCAACCCCTGTTAGAGCCTCTAAGGTCCGGATGTTGCGTCCTTCCCGACCGATAATGCGCCCTTTGTGTTCATCGCTCTCCAAGGGGAAGGTCGTAACGCTATGCTGGAGAGCCTGCTCCACGCCGACTCGGGAGAGGGTTATGGCGATGATTCGTTGAGACTCCTCTACGGCTTTTAGGCGCGCCTCTTCTAAAATCTGCTGAATCTGGGCATGCGCCCGCGCCTCTGCCTCTTGACGAAGGCTCTCTATCAGATGCTGGATAGCTTCTTCTCGGCTCATGCCGCTCACCTCCTCCAGACGCTGCTGAATGAGGAGTTCCTTTTCGGTGAGCTGCTCTTCACGCCTCAGAAGCTCGCGCAGCCGATACTCTTGCGCTTCTCTCTGCTGCTCTAATCGCTCAAAGTCTTTCTGGAGCGCAGCTAACTGAAGCTGAATCTGCTCTTGGCGTCGGTTGATAGTCTCTTCCAGTGTCAAGAGTTGCTTATGCCTTTCCTCTACCTCACGAAGGCGAACCTCAGCCTGTTCTCTAATCAACTGTGCTTGAGCATGAGCCTCTCTAATCTCCTGGGACAGACGCTCACGCACTTGCCGCTCCGCTTCCTTCTCAGCTGCATGAAACTTCCGATTAGCTTCCTGTAAACGATGCTGAGCCTTTTGCTCTAAGCGACGAAGGCGACTTTGGGTCTCCTTCTCCCAGGATTCTAACTGCTGACGATGGGACAATTCCTCCTGTTGAAGACGCTGACGATGCGCCTGCTCTTCTTGCTGAAGTCGCACTCGCCAACGGCGTGCATAGAAGTAAAATCCCGCATATCCGCTCCCTATACCAATCAAAAGCCCTACTCCGATTCCTATGAGCATGCTCATCATATGTCGGGGGAAAGAAAATGAGAAGGAATTAGGCTCTCTATTCGCTGGCAGAAGTCTGCATACAGACGAAGGTGATTTGTCAGTAATTCAAGTAGGCTTAGCAGTCCCATGAGCCAATGAGTAAGCTCATCCAGATGAGCATGCGTCTGACGAAATTCATCAGCCTTTTGGCTAATGAGCGTCAGATACTCATCCAGCTGCGCTATCGTCTGGGGCGACGCCTGAACTGTCAGTCGTCGCCCCAATATGATCCATGTTCGAGTCTCTTCTGCCATGCGATAGAGCGAGTTGTATTTTCTCTCGTAGGCTTACGAGTCGCTTCTTCAGACGCTCTCGCTGCCTACGCTGAGCCAAAATTAGCGCATTTTGGTTATTCAAGGCTTCTTCACACGCCGCTTGCCACCGCCGAAGCCCCTCCTCTATCCGTCTCAAACGAGCCTCAATCTCCAGAAGGGACTCCATAGACTTGATTCTCTGGATGAATATCTAACGAAATTTGCCACGGATCCACCTCTACTCGCTCCACAGGTCGGCGGGTATAAAAGACCTTGAGTAGAAGGGTCTGGTCTTTTGCCCAGCTCTCGGCTGGAAAATACCATAGCGAACTGCCCCCTCCCCTGTAGGTGAGCTTGACCCATAGCGGCCATACTTGCCCTCCCCAATTACGAAAGAGCACTCGGACTTCATATACCCTCTCCTCTGACTTGAGGAACTTTTCGGCAGCGGCTTTCGCTTGGTCAAAGGCAGCTCGCTTTTCCCTTCTCTCCGCCTCATATAGAGCTCTATTTGCCTGAACGTACTTATCTACTACAGAAGGATGCCGATCTACATAAAAACTAGCTCCTACCGTGTCTCGAGCAAGCCACTCCAAATACCTATAAGCAGCCTCCTGCTCCTCTGCCAAGAGGTGCTCTCTCAGCTGACGATCTATCAAAATTCTCTCCTGAATCAGCGTATCTATTCCAATATCCACGGCTTTAGTATCTAAAAACCATCCTTTCCAAAACCAACCCAGTTCTTGGGAGACAGCATTTGACACCACTCGGAAGAAATCCCAAGGTTCTGGGTGCTTGAAGGCCCAAATTCGGGCATAGCGCTGGAAAGCCGTATCCATGCGAGGAGGATCTAAAATGTATTCTCTGAGAGTTTCTAACCCCGCAGCTACTTTGAGATAAGCATTTGCGCCCATCTCTCGAATGGAGAGAGGGTGAGCTAAGATAGACTGGCTGCGTCCGCTGGCTATGTAGTCGCGCACTCGCTGCCGCTCTGCTTCTTCTTCCTTCTTCCGAAGGAGAGGCTCAAAAGTGCGCTTAGAGAGATTCTCCAAGTAGGTATTTAGTCCTTCATCCAACCACATCCACCGCCGCTCATCTGAAGACACAATCATTGGAAAAAAATTGTGTCCTACTTCATGAATCACAAGAGAAATGAAAGCATGCCGTGCAGCTTCAGTGTAAGAGCCATCCTTCTCTACTTTCTGACGCCCACAAAAAACTATCATTGGATATTCCATCCCTCCTACTCCCCCATAGGTTACACTCATGCTCGGATAGGGAAAAGGAATCGTGTAGCGACTATATTCATGCAGGGCATGCTCAGCCGCTCCCACTGCTAAATACTTCCATAAGGGAGCAACTTCAGAAGTATAGAAGGACTGCAGAAGCGTCGGGTGAGAAGTACCGGAGATACGGGTATAGCGCACCTCCCAGATGTACTGCCGACTGGCTGCAAAGGCAAAATCACGCACGTTCTCGGCTTTGAAATGCCAGACACTTTCTTCCTTCTCTACCTGAAGCGGCACCTCAGAAGAAGAAACAACGAATACTGTACTATCCCATCCAGCCTTTCTCCAACGCTCCAACTGAGGAGGAGAAAGAACGGCTTCAGGATTGAGTAATCGCCCAGTAGCCGCAACTATATACCCCTTAGGGATGCGAATAAAGACTTCAAAGTCCCCAAATTCAGTGGCAAATTCGCTCGGTCCATAGTAAGGCATTTTTTGCCATCCCCGAATATCTGTGAGAAGGACAGGGCGAGGATAGTATTGAGCCACCTGATAAATCGGTCCTTCATCGGTAAGCATATATCCGCCACGCCCTTCTACGAGAGCATCATTGAGTCTAAACTGCCAGCTCATACGGAGGACGATTGTTTCTCCTGCACTCAAGCAGCGAGGAAGGGCCACTTCCATCAGGGTCTCCTCTATGCGATAGGAGAGAGGGGTAAGCCGACTACCTTCTTCCCAGGCCAGCTCAAGGAGGCGAAAATCTGCCTTTTGATAGTTCTCCAATTGACGAGCGTAGAGTTCAGCTCGCCGAGCCCGACTGCGCAAAGCATCTCTACGAAAATCTTCCCATAAAAAATTCCGACTCAAGTGTCCATAGCTGCGAAGGCTAAAGTAATTAGGTTCTATAGCCATCCATAAGTAGCAGATGGAGAAGGGAGCATTATGAGTATAGATGAGCCGAGCCGTCCCCCGAAGCTGATGCGTCTGGGGGTTTATGCTGATTTCCATCTGATAGTCAGCTCGGTTTTGCCAATAAGCTGCCGAAGGCGTGCCGAAGGGAGTGCGTGAAGGGGATGGTGATGGAGCGTAATCCTCCAGCGGTTGAAAAGGATCCCCTTGAAAAGCAGTCTGGGCAAACACTAAAAGCACAAGAAAACCCACAAAACAAATGTAAGATTCCTCCTGCGTAGGAGATGTCCTTTATTCTTCAGAAGCTGCCCCGCCTCAATCCTAACCTCCCCACTGTCAGTAAGGATATCCTTGGTAAAGGCTACCTAATCTTCTTCCTACCTTTCTCAAAAGCGAGGGACGGCTGTAACGCATAAATGCCACCCAAACTGCCGCTCAAGTAGACGAAACAGCCATTGAGGCATCCACCGGAAATACCACACCTTGACATATCGGTACTGGACATAATCAGGAATCCTATATGGAAAAATATGATCCACCCACATCTCTTTGACATCAAAGTCCGCTTGGCTCAGAAGAGCCTTAATCTCTCTACGCGTGTAGGTGTAAGTTACAGGGGAGCCCTCTTGAGCCTCCGAGTAGCGAGCAATCCACTTCTCTGCCTCCCAGAATCGTCCTTTTGCATACTTGAGGAGAATCCAAAAGACCTTCCACGAATAGCGGTGATAAACCATGATTTTGAGTTCGGTCTCTGGATGAGCGTACTGACGGAGCTGAGCAAGGGCTCGCTCTGGGTGAGGAGTATGATGAAGCACACCAAAAGAATAGATAAGGTCATACGGCTCAATGGAAACATAGTCCGAGAGCTCCTCTACATTCCCCCAAACGAATTGAATCCGATCCTGAAGTCCATACACCTCCGCCCTTTTCTGAGCAATTTCCAAAGAGCGTTCTGAAAGTTCCACAGCCGTTACAAAAGCACCATGACGAGCGAAATTGATAGTATCTGTACCGATGCCGCATCCAATCTCCAAAACCCTCTTGCCCCTCCAGCGAGGAAAATCTGCAAACCGAGGAATGTGTGGCTCTACGAAGTACTTTCTTGCCTCTACTTCATCAAAGTATTCCTTTGTCCCGAGAGGCTTCGGCGAGTGACGGATGTTACAGGGTCTGTCATTCCAAAACTTCCTTACTCTTTCTATCGGGACAGCTTCAAAAGTAGGGCTATGGCTGGCCATGCAAAGGCAAATATACGACTCATCGCCCTGATTTCAAGGATCCAATGACCTCATCGTTTCGCTCCTATCACTGAGACCGAGACCTAAAGACGCCCCTTAAGCAGACCTCAAAAGAATAGTGAGGCAAGCTTCATAAGTGCTAATCTCAAAACACATTGCTAGTCCTTCTCTTCATTAGCGGAAAGAACCCTACTGGACAACCAGCTTATCAATGGCTCAAAAACCCTCTCCCCTCTTAGGCAACTGAGTCTGTACTGGTGAGCCTATCGTTCCGCCGCCTGCTCCCATTCAGCCAAGGCCTCAGCACATCGAGGGTCGCGAATCTCCACTGTTACATTCCTGCGCGCTCGCAGAAGCCACCGCTCTATTGCTTCTTGCTTCTTGAGCTGCAGGGCAGCTTCGGCAAAGCGTTCGTAGTCCATTTCCAGCGTAGCCCGATGGGGAGGATAGCGGCGCTGAAGCCACACTATTCTCACTCCCTTTCGTCCATCCCGAGCTGTAAAAGACTGTACCTGGGAAATTTCCCCTTCTTTCAGCTCATCTACAATAAAGTACAGGTCAGGGTCCAGCTTATCTAAAGGTAGCCGATAGGCTCCTGTCTCCTGATCAATAAGGCGTCCCCCAGTCTGCTTCGTGGGAATATCTTCAGAGAACTCAATCGCAGCCCTTGTAAAGGAGATAGAATCTCGGAGAATCTGTCCCCTCAAAACCTCTAACCGCCTACCGGCCTCCTTTACATCTGCCTCAGTAACAGAGGGCTGGATAAGAATATGTCTGGCACGCACTTTATTACCCACTCGCTTCTCCACTAAAAGGATGTGAAATCCATACGGAGACTCAAAAACGGGAGAAACTTCGCCAATAGGAATAGAAAATGCGACTCGCTCAAACTCAGGTACCATCTGCCCCTTTACAAATTCTCCCAAATCTCCCCCCTGCCGAGCTGAACCGACATCTTGGGAGAAGGTTCGGGCCGCCGTTGCAAACTCCATTTTCCCCGCTATAATCTCATGACGAATCTGTTCCAGCTTTTCCTTTGCTGCTTCCCTCTCAATGAGTGAAGGCTTCGCCCAAAAAACAATCTGACTCAGCTCTACCTCAGCTGGGATAAAGGGCAAACTATCCTTTGGAATACTGATGTAAAAGTCTCGAACCTCTTTCGGGGTCACTCGTACGTCAGCTGTGATTTTCTGGCGCATTTCTTCAGCCAGAATTTGATTCCGTACTTCATTCCGAAGCTCCTGTTTGAGTAAAGGCAAAGGCTTGCCGTAGATTTCTACGATGGCCTCAGGGGAGCCTAACTGTGAGACCAGTATTTGAATTCGGCGATCCAGCTCTCGCTCCACCTGCTCATCTGTAACCTTGAGGCTATCTATTTTTGCTCGTACTACGAGGAGCTTTTGGATAATCAAGCCCTCCAGAGTTTGACAGTATAGTCCTCCGTCGTCGGGTGTGCCAATTTGCTTGAGATACGCATACTGCTGGAGAAGCTGTGACTCTAAAATAAGCTCATCTCCGACCACTGCTGCTATCCCTTCTAATCGGACCTGAGCCTCAGTAAAGCTCACCGACGCCAGAGGCAATAGCGCGCTTATACACGCTATCTTCAAAACCCGCCAGCCAAGCATGAAGTTTCTCCTGCAAAAGTAAGTTCCTGACCTGCTCTCGCACCATCTCAAACGGCAGCACCTGCCCTGGCAAGATGAGTCCTGTAAGCTGAAATACAAGGAGAGTAGAAGTTTTTCCCTCTGTGTATATAGTTTGAGCAGTACCCCGGAGAGGCAAGGTAGAAAGCGAAGTAGGAAAAAAGAACTGAAGACTGTCTAAAGCAGAACGGGGCACCCACTGCCCTACTACGCCCCCTGCATAGTTTTTGCTCTCAAGCCAACGGGCCCAAGCCGAGTCCGACCATCCTAAGGCCCGGCTAAGTTCTTGACGCGCCTGATGCGTAGGCGCTAATCGCACCCACCGATAGCGATAATAAGGCTGAAGAGCACGAAACCCCGCCGATTGGGCATGATATTTTTCAAGGAGAACAGAATCCGAAAAAGACCACTGAGCCGCCGCTTTCTCCATAAGCAAGCGAGAAAGGTAGGCTACAAGGAGCTTTGCTCGATAATCTTGAACTTGGGCCTCTACCCGTGTCCGAAGCTCAGGGAGAAGCCGATAAGCTGTGTCGGCTAATGCCTGCTGGCGAATCCACTCTGCTGCATAGGTGCGCAACAAAAGCGTTGTATCGCTCCCTTCAGGAATGGTAATTCGAGCAAGGGCTTCATTTCGAGAGAGGTACCTATCCCCATATCGGGCAATCACAGGCTCATCAGGTCTGCGGCCGCAAGCAGCAAGAAAGCTAACGAAATAGACGAGCAAATACTTTCTCATTTATCCGCTCAGGATAGGTCTGACGCAAACGCTCCAGCCAGCGTTTCTCAAGTTCATCTTGATATTTTTGAATAAGCTCTACTCGAACCTCCTCGTAAGTCTTATAGCCAGGGGGAAGATAACGAATCACATAAGCTGTTTTCCATTCTTTGCCACCACCCTTCACAGGTATCCAAGTCGGAAGTCCTCCATTCCCGAAAAAAGGAAGATAAGTTGGCTCTGCCTTTTCCTTTTCTATAAACTGAGGTAAGATTCGCCATCCATATCGTCCAGCCCGGTTGAGAGAATCTATAGCCGACAAGGAGGCAAATGAGCCTAATCGGCGAGGCACTTCCGCTAACCCAGCAGAATCAGAACCGACAATTTCTATGACTTCAATGCGTTCTCCTGCCGGAAAGTCTTTTTTTCGCTCCTCATAAAATGCTCGGAGCCCAGCCGTATCCTCCACTGCCTTGCGCCAAATCTCCTGCTCGCTAATGTTGAAGAAAAGAACCCCATAGTAGTATTCCCGTCGCAGAAGTTCAAATTCTGGATAGCGACGGGGTAATTGCTCAAGTTCAATATCCAAGACCTTTTCAGTGGCATAGCTTCGAAGAGCCTCGTCAAATACCTCCCGAGAAAGCTTCCGAGCCACTTGAAGCCCGCGATTAGCTGCCCAATACTCAAGAAATTCCTGGACAGTGTATTTCTTCTTATTGAGTGTGAAAAGGGTCGCACTCAAGAGAGAGGAGGGCAACGAGCTTGTAGCTTTCTCAATATCGGGATAGAGAGTGTCCAGTGCTTGGTAAAGGGACTGACGAACAGCTGGATTTTCTTGATATTTATAAGCTGTGAGACGGCGTTCAAAGTAGAGCCTTTCAGCAGCTTTATAGCGCTCATCTCGCTGAAGCCGCGCTTTGAGCTCACTCCGCATCTCCTCATAGGAACCGATGGGCTTTGCTTCCAATACCTTAAGGATGTGCCACCCGAAGCGTGTCCGAAACGGCTCACTGTAGCTGCCAGGAGAAAGCCGCCGCTTCCGCTCCTCCATCTCAGGAAGAAGGCGCATCCATCCAAGTTCTCCACCCCGATTGACAGTCATGGGGTCGTCTGAGAAAGTTCGGACTACCTCTTCCCAACTCTCCCCCTGTCTCAAACGCTGATAAGCCTCCTGAATGCGCTTCTCTGCTTCGGTGCTGTCCTTCGCAGTGTAGGTAGGTCCCCAGCGAACCAAAATATGGGCTGCTTTTCGCTGCCCCGCATGGGGTACACGCTGCCGCACATATATCAAATGATAGCCAAAGCGAGTCCGAACGGGAAGCGAAACACTCCCCACAGCCGTTGAGTAAGCCGCTTCCTCAAAAGAAGTTACCATATCAAAAGCACTAAAGTAGCCCAAGTCCCCCTCGCTGCTAGCCGAAGAAGGATCATCTGAAAAGAGTCGAGCCGCTTCAGCAAACGAAATTTGACCTCTCAAAATAGAATCCCGCAGACTCATCGCTCGCTGATAAGCTGCGGCTGTATCCCCTCCTTTGATAGAGATCAAAATATGAGAAGCTCGAATCTCCTCTCGCATTCGTTCATACATCCGCTGTAGAAGGGTATCTAATACTTCCTTCTCTAAGAGGTATGGTTTAGCTAATTGACGCAGATAGCTCTCATACTCCTCTCGGAAAGTCCGACTCGTGTCCATTTTCCGAGCTTGGGCTTCAGCTACTTTTCGGCGGAAGTTAAGATAAGCTTCTAAGTATCCCCGAATCTGCTCAGGTGAGTGAGATTTTGCTTGATTCCATCCCCCATGAGCTTTCGCGTAGGCATATTCAAATTCCGCCTGAGTAACCTTGATATCTTTTCCAAGTCTGGCAAGCTCAGCCTGTCGCTTATTCCACTCTTGAGACCACACCACTGCTATGAGTGCAACGGCTCTGACATACCGCATAGGGGGCAAAGTTAGAGAAGGAGAAGGCTCTCAACTCAAGACATTACCACAGAGCGTCCTACCCTGAAGGAAGCAAGGAGGCGAGTGAGTCGCTCTATGCCTTCATCTATCTCTTCTATGCTAATAGTAAGAGCGGATCGGGAACGAATAGAGCGCTGCCCCGCCTTGAGAAGGAGGAGATTTTCTTTCTCCAAGGCTTCCTTCACCAATCTATCCCGCAGCTCCCTGCTGGGAAGGTCAAAGGCTACAAGGAGTCCCTGCCCTCTCACACCTCCAATAAACTCCGGATAAAGCTGAGAAAGCTCCTCAAGACGAGCCTTGAGGTAGGTCCCTACCCGACCCGCATGTGCCACTATTTCATCTTCTTCTATAATCTCTAAAATTTTGCTAGCCCGAACCATATCTACCAGATTCCCCCCCCATGTGGAGTTGATACGAGAAGGAACCCGAAAGACGTTCGTGGGCACCTCATCCACCTTTGGGCCTACAAGAATGCCGCATACCTGCATTTTTTTACCAAAGCAAATAATATCTGGAAGAGCCTCGGGTCCAAAGTGCTCATGAGCCCAAAAGCGGCCTGTCGCCCCTACCCCTGTTTGAACTTCATCATAAATCAGCATCACCTCATTCTCATCTGCGAGCTGCCGCAAATGCCGCATAAACTCAGGCCTGAAGTGGTTATCTCCCCCTTCCGATTGAATAGGCTCTATAATAATTGCACAGATATCATCTCTATGCTCTACAAAAGCTTGTTTGATTTGACGAATAGCTAACTCCTCTGCCTGAATTGTGCGGGCTAAGCTTTCATCTGTCAAAGGGAAATGAAGCTTCGGATTGAGAATCCGAGGCCAGTCGTGAAACTTTGCAAAGTAGTTGGTTTTTGCAGGGTCCGTATTGGTCAAACTCAAAGTGTAGCCAGACCTTCCATGAAAAGCCTCCTGAAAGTGAATGACTTTCGTCCCAATCTCTCGTCTATAGCCTTTGGCAAAGTTTTTCTGAACTTTCCAATCCATTGCCACCTTAAGGGCATTCTCCACAGCCAGTGCTCCCCCAGCAATAAAGAAAGCATACTTGAGATAAGGAGGAATAGCTACCCGCTCAAAGACTTGAATAAACTGCGCATACTCTTGAGTGTAAATGTCGGCATTCGTTGGATTGATAAGAGCTGCTCGTAGAAGGTGTTTCTGGAAGAGCTCATCTTGAAGCATCTTCGGATGGTTATATCCCAAAGGTATGGTAGCATAGCATCCAAAAAAATCTAAAATCTCTCTCTCATGCTTGCTATCGTAAATCCAAACCCCATGACTTCGCTCCAGATCCATCACTAAATCGAGCCCATCCCTCAGAATACGTCTCTGAAGGATGCTATCCACAGCCTGCGGGGAGACTTGTATGCTATAAGCCATAGTCCTACAAAGGTAGCATTAACTTTAGCAAAATGAGCGGCATATTTGTCAAGCAGATATGCGACGAAGTAGAAGTGGAAGGAGAAGAGTATATCCACCTTACACGCAGTTTGCGAAAGCGAGAGGGAGAATTCATATGGCTCACTGACGGCAAGGGGACTTTGGCAGAGGGGTATCTCCTTCATGTTTCTGATAGGAAAGCTCGGGTTAGAGTAGTTCGGCGGCACGAGCGAATAGGGGAGCCACCAACTCCCATTGGACTGCTTCTTTCCCCTTTACATCAGCCTAGTCGCATGGATTGGCTGGTAGAGAAGGCGGTAGAGTTAGGAGCTACGGAAGTGTACTTCCTTCCCATGAAACGCTCAGTCAAACATACAATCAGTCGATCTCGCTTAGAGCGTGTAGCCATTGCAGCGCTCAAGCAGAATCTCAGAAGCTGCCTTCCATCCATCTCTCTCCTCACAGATTGGGAAGTCATACCGTGGGAAAAATACAGCTCTCTGCGAATGGGGGAGATTGGCAGCCCTATTCCTCTCTCCGAAGCCATCCCCTTCCCTCCCTCTCCAACCCTGTGGATCATAGGACCTGAGGGAGACTTTACCCCTCAAGAAAAAGAACTTTTAAAGTCTAAAGGAGTCTTAGGTGTTTCATTAGGAGCCTTACGCCTGCGCGCTGAAACAGCGGCTCTCTTAGCTCTGGGAGCAATCAAGGTCAGATGGGGATTCTGAGACGAGAAAAGCGGTATTCTTCATGGGAGGCTGTACTTGAAAGCCCTGTAAAAGAGTCCAGAGGCCCTATCCCCTTGAGAGCTAAATCTCATGGGCTTTCTGGACGATCAGAACAGGATTCTAGTGAAGGTAAGGCTCAACAGCGGAGAGCACCTTCGGCTACTTTTTCGGAAGGCTTTCCGAGAAGCCTTATGTTTGCCCCCTCCCTAAAAAGAGCCCTCTCTACGCCAGAGAAAGTGATCCTACGAGGAGGACTCTTTTCTCTCTTCTAAAGTACAAGTATTGACGCCTAAGAGGTAATAGAGCCCACACCTTCCTATTACAGCCGAAAGGGCAATGAGGACCCCTATCCCAACAAGCACCCAGTATGAGTAATAGATACCTGCTCCTGTTAGAAGGCCTCCTATGATGGAGCGGATGATTTTATCGGTCTTCCCGACATTCGGATAAAGCTTCATATCTCAGAAAACAATAGGCTCTTCCATAAAGGTTCCGAATAATAAGATTTCCGTGGAGAGCCTGTCCCTGGACAGGAAGAGAAGGTAGCGACTATCATCTTACATTGCCCATTCCTGCTGTAGGTGGGAGGATACAACAGCTGCTTTATGCTCTTTTAGAGGAGTCGCCTCAATAGGTCTTCCCGAAGCATCTCATACTCAATCAGAGAAAGCTTTCCTTCCTGATACTTCTCATGAAGAAGATCAATCGTTCTTAGTACCTCGTCACGCAGCTCAAGCCATTGAATGCTAGCTGGATTGAGTCCTACTCGCATTTGAATAGCTCTTTCAATCGCATCTTCCTTCGGTGCTCGGATAATCATCTCAAATACACGCTCCATCAGCTCCGCTGCTAAGACGGAAGCCACTGGCATCTGATGGAGAATTGTTCGTCCTAACTGACCTATCTCCAAGATTAGCTTACGATCTACCCGATGCACCCCTCGAATATCCTCTAAGGGATAATACGCTTTCTTATCATAAACATGAGTGTCTGTGAAAAGAACTTCATAACTCCTTATTATATTCTCTTGATAGTAGAATGCTACCACATCAGCGGGTGAAGTTACATGAAGAAAGCGTACAAGAGTTCGACCAAGGAGAGAGCTTGGGAGCTTAGGATGACGATAAAAGCCCAAGGTCGGGTTTTCTGGAAATTTTCGCAGTAGGAGTACCCGATAACTGCGCACAAAAAGCAAATCTAAGGTATGGAGAGAATATGATAAGATGGATTACCGCCTTTTTCTGTAGCGGATGATGCGACAGAAGGCATGCTTACGGACGCGTCCTACCTGAGCCCAGAGATGAAGTAAGGTATCTTTTTCAGAAAGAGAATACCATAAGACACTCCCTGCTGCTTGCCATCCAATGGTATCTGAGTCTTTTCCCCAAAGGATAGGCGAGAGGGGCGAGGCGACCGCCTGAAGAGGTAGGCGCGACCCAGCGAGCCAAATGGTTGTGTGGGAAAGAGGGGACAAAATATCTACACTTGTGCTTTGACAGTGAGGTGCATGAGGAGGGAGATAGCACTCTGTCAGGAGGGCCCATGGCAGGGGAAGAAATCGCAAGACCTTCATTGAATCCGCCTGCATAGGACGACAAGCTTCACAGTAGGTATATTGTCCATCCGACCAAAGTTGTCTCTGATGCTGACAGAGGGGTAAGGGAGAGCTTTGCTTTCGTCTCCATGCCAGTATGGAGTCAGGACAGAGAGGTCCTACTCTTTGTCCCGTGAGGGGACACACCCAAAGACACTCTACAGAAGTTGGAAGAGAAAGAGGAATGCCCACTCCGAGCAGCCGAGTAACCCGTCGAGCAAGCGGCATCGCCGCTTCCCGTCCACGTAAGCAACCACTTGAACTGCCGTCAGGATTGCCTAACCAAACGCCTACTAAATAACGACTATCATAAGCAATACACCACGCATCTCTGAGATAAGAAGAAGTGCCAGTTTTGTAGCTCCATCCATCCTCTTTCTTGAGGATATTGCTCACTATCCAGCTAGCAGCAGAGTCCCAGATAGTTATTCGGTCCACTGACTCAGAGGCCCATCGACGCAGTTTCACTTTATTCCCCCCACTGGCAAGGGCAGTGTAAGCCTCCAGAAGCCTCCATAAGGAAGCTTCAGCTGCCCCCACAATACTGGCATATCGTCCTTTTTCTAAGCCATGAAGGTTGAGAAGGCGCCCCTGTTCCGAGAAGCGATGAATGCCCACACGCTCAAGAAGTTCAACAGCTGGCGCATTCAAAGAAAGAATTAGCGCCTGAGTAGCTGAGACAAGCCCCCGATATTTTTCTCGCTCAAAGTTAAGTGGTACATACCCACCATAAGGCCGAGGCACATCCAGCAAGGGGGTCTCAGAATGAATCTTTCCTTCATTTAGAGCTTGTGCCCAAAGAAGAGGCTTGAGCGTGCTCCCTACTGACCGCTGAACCTGAATAAGGTCTATTGCACACTTTCTATACGAGTCACTCGGGACATACGCTATCACCTTGCCTGTGGAGACTTCTGCAACGAGAATTGCCCCTTGGCGAACACCACACAGGCGCTGCCGCTCTACCTCCTGTTGAAGCAATTGCTCTAGCTGCTTCTGAAAAGCAAGTCTAAGATATAATGTATCTCCCCTATCAGCATGAGCAGGAAGGAGATATGGAGCCAGCCGAGGAAGGGAACGCCATCGTGCTATAAGGGGCGTACGCAGCGCTTGCTCATAGGCATCCCGAGATACCAGTCCAGCCTCGTACCAGCAAGCCACCCACTTCAGTGCACTCCGGTAAAAAGAGGAGTCGCCTCGTAAAAAGCGTCCAACTAACGCTGGACGCTGAACTAAAAGCAGCAATGCTCCCACCTCTAAAGGCGTCAATAACTCCGCTGATTTCCCAAAATAGACCTGCGCCGCTGTTTCTATCCCTTCAACATTGCCTCCAAATGGAGCATAAGTAAGATAGAAACTGACTATTTCGCTCTTAGAGTGCCGAAGTTCTATGCTGACAGCTGTAATGATCTCTGTGAATTTTCTCAGGAGGAAGTTCTTCTTTGGTCTCCATAAGCGAGCTAACTGCATCGTAAGAGTGGAACCGCCTTGTCGCTTTCCAATAATAAAGGAATACCACGCCGCTCGCACCAAAGCTGGCGGGAAAATCCCAAAGTGCCACCAGAAGTACCTATCTTCCTTGTATAGAAGGAGGGGGGCGATTCGCTTCACCGCTAAGGGAGAGGGAGGCAATCGCCACTTCCCATCTTGAGAGAGACCCACATGAATAACGCGACCCTCCGCATCATAAAAAACCGGAGAAAGAGGAGCGCCCTGCGGTGCCATATCGTAAAGCATGCCCAACCCAAACAGACAGCTCAGCCCCATCAGGAGGACTATTTCTCCTTTTCTCTTCATTGCAGGATTCCCGAAAATAGGAACTTCATCGGTCGGAAGAGATAAGCGAACGAAATACACTATTTTTGACCAAGAAAAACGAAAATGAGTGGAACTAGCTCAAAAGCACTCCCTCAGGCATTTTTTAGGTGGTTGGCAAGTGTTCGTCGTTTTCCTATGCTCAATGTGTGGCGGGGGGGAGTCCTGTGTTCTATAAAGGTGGTTCATGTATTGGACTTATCGGAGGGAGAGAGAAATATATTTGCTCATTGGGCACGACTGACCCAGATCTTTCCCAAGAGCTTTCTCCCTCTTGGATATGACGCCTTTGGGAATCTTCTCTTGTGGGACCTTTCTGAAGGTAGCGTCTATCTTCATTGGCGAGGAATGCCCCCAAGTCAATGTCTGAAGATTGCTCCTTCTTTAGAGGACCTCTGCGACAAGCTTTACTACAGACCTATACAAGGATGAAAATTTCCGACATCCTACGCTGGGCAGACCGGTATCCCTACTTCTACTTTCAGCTTCAGAATAGTCCGTACGATGAGCTCAGTCATTACAGATGGATAGTAGGCGTAGCTCGGAAACCGCATAAAGACCGCCTGAGGGAGGATAGCTGGTATATGGGCGGTTGGACCTACGAGTGGAAAGCTCCCTACAAAAAGCCCTGGGTTGAATTTCCAAGGCAAATGTTTTTCGTGCCACAGATTGTTTTTGCCTTGACTGAAGCACCAGAATGGGAAAAAGAAACCCCCTCACTTGAGCCTGTGCAGTACGCACGCTTTCTTCAGATCTCCATAGATAAATTCCATTTTCTTCAGGCAGTGGAACAGATTCGCAATCACATCTACCAGGGGGAAGTTTATCAGGTCAATCTTACCCTCGCTCTCTTGTGGGAGGCGGTGATAGATCCGATTGCAGCTTACCTTTGCCTCCTTCAGACCTACCCCACGACCTATAACTATATCTTCAAATATCAGCAGAAGTATGCGATTGGAGCTTCACCCGAGCGGTTTTTCTGGCAGTGGCGGCATTTGATTGCCCAGCAGCCTATTAAGGGCACCGCCCCTCGCGGGAAAACCTGGATAGAAGACAATGAACGAGTAGAACAACTTCGCAGCAACCCAAAGGAATTGGCAGAAAATACAATGATTGTTGATCTAGTCCGAAATGATATTCAGCGTGTGTGTTTGCCTGGTTCAGTTCATGTGCCTGTCTTAGCAGGAGTGCAAACTTTCCCTGGAATTCATCATCTTGTCTCCACAGTATATGGAGAGAAGCGACAAGAGGTCTCTTGGACAGAAGCGGCAGAAAGTCTTTTTCCCGCAGGCTCCATGACAGGTGCCCCCAAGCGCGCAGCTATGAGTTATATCCATCAATACGAACCAATAGGACGAGGGTTGTACTCAGGTGCATTAGGGTATATCTCCCCGAGTGGTGAAGCAGATTTCACTGTGGTAATTCGGAGCTGGATTTACGATAAGCTCTCTCGTCGGCTCCTACTGCAAGTAGGAAGTGGTATCACCTACGATTCCGATCCCCTCGCAGAATGGGAAGAAGCCTTGACAAAGGCAGAGCCCCTCCTCAAAGCTTTCAATCTTTCCGTAGAGCGCATCAAAGTAAATCCCGAATAGAAGGGCTTGGAAAATTTCCAAACTAAGAACCAGTAGGACCCTAAAACCACCACAATTTGTAGCTCCACCTTTGACTTTGCCTGTACCCCTCTATAAAGTAAAGCCCTGAAGGGAGGTCTATCATTTCTACTATGGAGCCAGAGCGAATAATTAGGAGCCTCCCCATCGCATCATACACTCGAATTTCATCCACATTCTCAATCCGGATCTCATGACCATGCCGGTGGAGGGATGGACGGAAAGGAACATTCAAAAGCGTAGAAACTACCGCGCACTCTGGCAACAAGGGCTCGTACCACCCTCGAGCCTGCCGATTCGTCTCGCTGATGAGAACTGACCCGTAAGATTGAAGAAAATGACGCATCCGCTCAATCTGCTGGGGGGTGAAGTGCGTCATGCAATCATCATCGGTATAGCCCATAAAGTTATGAATCGGATCAGGAAGGTCCATTGGCTCTTCCCAACAGGTATTCGGAGGTGGGGAAGGACATCCGAAATGAGACTGATGCTGAGGAGGCGTATCGCAGATTTCATCTCCTTCTATCGCACATGTCTCTGGAGAACCGCCTCGACAGCCGCCCTCAAAAGGATGAAGAAGGCTAAATACGTGTCCCATCTCGTGGACAGCGGTGCGACCGCGATTGAAGGGGGGACGCACCTCTTCCCCTTCACCCACAATCTCTGCCTTGAGCACCACACCTGCTAAACCTGTAGAGTCACCTAAAGCCCGAGCATATCCAATCACCTGCATCGGCATGTTGTACACTATCCACACGTTGAGGAAGCTGTCAGGATCCCAGCGAACAAAGCGCTTCAAGGTATCCTCTTGGAGGGTCCAGTCATGATCCCCCAGCGGAGAGAAATGCCATGTAACTCCACAGGTCGGCAAGCCTCCTGGCCCCCGCTTCGGTAGATAAAATTGAATGCCAGCTTGAGCAAAATCCCGATTGAGAGCTCGCAGCTGACTTCGAATTCTCTCAGGAGGAAAAGAGATATCCTCCGAAGGAAGGACAACATGGATCGCTAAAGGGATCCATAGCGTATCTTCTGATTGGATTCGGGTGAGCAGGGATGGCATAGGAGAAGGCAGATGAAGAAAAGCCTTATCCACTGGGCAGACTCGCTGAGCCCACAATAGCAAGAAAAACATACTTACTAACTGCCCCCGATGATCCATGTTAGTCTGCCGAAAATACAGATATTCTTTGGACAAAAAACTTTTACATTTGCAGGGCTGAGGGCCTGTAGCTCAGCGGTGAGAGCAGCGGACTCATAATCCGTTGGTCGGGGGTTCGAATCCCTCCGGGCCCACTTGAAACTAACCCTCCGTTGGGCGGAAGAAGGCCTCCACCTTATAGCCCTGACACAGAAGGGGCATACGCTGGAATACGATACCCTTCCAGAGGTAGGAGGCACAGATAAAGCCGCCCGTCCCATGGAAGGGCTCCTTGCTGCCATGCTCGCTTGCTTCTCCGCAGATGTGATTGCTATCCTTCGGAAAAAACGAAAAACCCTTCGCCACTTCTCTATCCAAGCAGAGGCAGAAAGACAGGAAGAACATCCCAGAATCTTTACTCGGGTTCATATAGTAGTTACAGTGGAGAGCCCTGATGCTACTGCAGCAGATGTAGAGAGGTCTATTGAGCTTTCACGCGACAAATACTGCGGTGCTATGGCGATGTTTCGGGCAGCAGGATGTCAGATCAGCATTGACTACACTCTCAAGCCGTAAGTACATTAAACCATCCTTTCCATGCCATCATTCCTATCATCATAAGCCCTCCTCCTATGACGACTCCCCAGAGAAAAGGACTAATGCCATAGCTCTCCCGCATTGGCTGAAGCTTGAAAAGGGGGAGAAGATCAAAGGTTCGCTCTTGATACACTCCTCCTGTCCCTTGACTCAAAAGGCGAAGGGCGAGAGGGAAACTTTGAATGCCGTTGCTGCCCACAAAGATAGTATGGATCACAATACCTCGGTGTTTCGCTTCTGACGCCAAGGCTTGAAGTGCAACTGTACCAGGGATATTGTGAGCTCCATCACTGACTATGAGATAAGCCTCAACCTCTTCTTCGGAGGCCAGCGCCGTCTCTATCGCAGCAGCAAGGTGAGTACCCTCCCCTAAATCTAAGCGAGCGACCTGCCTCAGAGCGAAAATGAAAGCCTCTTTGTCGGTCGTAGGTGGAAGTACAATATATGCATCTGCTGCAAAGGCGATAAGACCTAGACGTAAGGACGGTAGAGAAAGCACAGCATTTGCCATGGCTTCCGTAGCGAAGCTCTGACGATCAGGTGGTACATCTGTCTCTCGCATACTGCGCGACACGTCCCAAAGAACCCAAACCCCAGGAGAAACAGATGTCTCACGAAGGAGGTGCGGCGAACTTAAAGCAATGCTGCCTATGCTTCCCAAAAACACTATCATCCAAGTGCTCCAATAACCCCCCACTCGCTTCCATATTGGCACTTGCCGAGGAAAAGAGCTCACCTTCAATCGAAGGCGGCTTGCCATCCACCCCAGACCTAACCAGAAGGGCACAAGCCAGAGATATTCTGGCGCATCAAACCGAAGGCTCATTCCCATCGCCAATAAAAAGATGCCCCCGAAGCCCTACTTCAATCAAAAGTCCTTCCTCCTCTCAGGAGAAAGCACCCCACCTGAGTGAAAGAAGGGCTCATGCTCAAGAAACGAGCATCCATCATCCCTCTCAAGTAGCCTTAGATGCCAATCGCTCAGAGTAAGTACAGACAGAAGGACGCCCAATGGAGAAATAATCCACTGTCAGACTTCTCATCTGATCCAGCTCATAGAGGTTTCGTCCGTCAAATATGACGGGAAGGCACATCTTCTTCAAGAGACGCATCCATTCTGGTTGGCGAAACTCTGCCCATTCCGTCAAAATAAGCAAAGCATGCGCCTCTGCAGCTGCATCATATGGGTCTCGTGCATAGTAAAGAGGCCAGTCAGGATGGGCTCTTTGAAGTGAAGGAAGCGCTATGGGATCAAAAGCTCGGATAGAAGCACCATGAATCAGCAGCCACTGGATGATGTAGAGAGCAGGGGCCTCCCGGATATCGTCTGTATCTGGCTTGAAAGCAACGCCCCATATAGCGAAGGTTTTCCCTTGAAGCTGCCCCTCAAAGTAGGTCCAAATTTTTTCCCAGAAAAATCGCCGCTGTTCTTCATTGATAGCGATAGTGGCTTCCACAAGACTAAGAGTCAGTCCATGCTGACGTGCTGTGGCAAGAAGGGCTCGGGTATCCTTTGGAAAGCAAGAACCCCCATATCCTATCCCTGCGAAAAGGTACCTTCGTCCAATCCGAGTATCGGCTCCCATCCCCAACCGAACCTTGTCTATGTCTGCACCTACATGCTCACACAAGCGAGCAATCTCATTCATAAAACTAATCCTCATGGCAAGAAAAGCATTTGCTGCATATTTCGTCAGTTCAGCACTCTCCCAGTCCATGATATAAATCGGATTGCCTTGACGGGTGTAAGGTAAGTACAATCGGCGCAAGATGTCGCCCACAGAAGGGTCCGGTGTGCCGATAATGACGCGGTCAGGCTTGAGAAAATCTTCTACAGCGTATCCCTCACGCAGGAACTCAGGATTGGAGGCTACCTTGAGACGCCCCGGCAGCCGGTCCTCAAAGTAACTTTGAAGCCGACGAGCAGTACCCACAGGAACTGTACTTTTAGTAACTACAATCTTAGGCACTGGTAATCCGTCAGAGATTCTCGCTAGAATCTGAACTATGGCTTCTGCGGCAGAAAAGATAAAGGAGAGGTCAGCTTCACCTTCCGCTTGAGCAGGGGTCGGCAGGGCAAGGAAAATAAGCTCAGCGGGCAAAATAGCCTCCTCTAAATCCTCTGCAAATCTTAGGCGGCCTTCTCGCAGCCCCCGCTCTAAGAGCCGATCCAAGCCAGGTTCGTAGATCGGTGGCTCACCTCGTTGGAGCTTTTTTAGTTTTTCAACATCTATATCGTAGCCAATTACAAGATTTCCGCTCTCTGCCAGCCCTGCCGCCGTAACTAAGCCGACATACCCTACGCCAATAACTGCAATCTGCATACCTTACCTTTGCGCAAAGGTAGGCATTCTATGCGCTGGCTGGGAGCTTTACCCCTCCTACTATGGACACAGCAGAGCATACGAGACTCTGCTATTCATTTCTTTTTAGCTTCCGTGGTGTATAGTGGATATATTCCTCAATACGATTTAGCTCAGCGCTTTGGCTACAGCAGTGTGATAGGAGGAGAAATGGCATACAAGCTCAGAGGAGGGGGATACATTGCTCTCCAAGGTGGAGGACTCATTGGAGACAAAATAGTAGAAGAGGGGTTTTTAGAAGGATTGTACCTACCCAGCTTTCAGAAAGCAGGGATTTTAGCATTTGTAGATGAAAATGGTAAAGTTTTTACGCCGAACTTTCGGCAGCGGGGATGGCTTGCCTCCCTTCGCATCGGAAAAATTCTCTCCAGCCTCCGACTGCCAAGGCACAATCCAAACTGTGGTATTTACATAGAGCTCGGGGCAGGGTATCTTTCGCACCGAATTCTGATTGATAAAGCCCGAAGCGAACGGCTCCCTCTCTTAGAGGGAGAATATCTCAAGGGACTAGACCGTCTGACGGGAGGAGGGGGCTTCATTCAGAGCATTGGCTACCGCTTCTTCAGTAATAACGGCCTTATCAACTTTCTTATTGGCGCTGAAGCGGGACAGTACTTCACTCGGAGTTTGCGCGGCTACCTGTATGATAAAGCCCTACCTGACCGCAACCGACGCCGAGACTTTTGGATAGGCTTTCGGGTCGGCTGGAGCCTACTCATATACGAAAAAGCTCAATTAGAATGAAGGCCTGGAGGTCTCTCTACACGGTGCTCGTAATCATAGGAGTAGCTCTGATTCCCGTAGTGGCGCTCTTCAGCGAAAAGGTTCGGCGATGGTGGCAGGGGCAGCGCACAATTACAATACCCCCTTCTCCTGGTCGTCCCCTCCTTTGGCTTCACTGTGCTTCGGTAGGAGAGTTCGAACAAGGACGACCCGTACTAGAATACATCCTTCAAAAGCTTCCCTATCGTCCATATGTAGTAATTACTTTTTTTTCCGTTTCTGGCTGGGAGCGCTATCGCCAGAGCTACCCTATCGGCGACTGTATCAGTCCTTTACCCATAGACCTTCCTTGGGTGATGCGCCGCTGGATACGAGCACTCCAGCCGAAAGCTGTCTTCTTCGTGAAGTATGACCTTTGGCCAAATTTACTTCATGAGCTGCAAGCTGCCAACTGTCCCGCCTACCTGTTGGCAGCCCATGTTGAGCCGCTTCGGGGACTGCGATGGTGGTGGAAAAAGCAGCTTTTCCCCTACCTAAGATGGATATTCGTTCAGACTCAGGGTGATTTGGTCAAGCTCAGCTTAGCTGGTTTTAGGTCTGCCACTGTAGCAGGGGACAGCCGACTGGCACGAGTACGGCAAGTAGCCGAAAATTGGCTTCCCGTCTCAGGCATTCAAGAGTGGATTCAAAACCACTTCTGCATCATTGCAGGCAGTGTCTGGGAGGAAGATGTCCGATTCCTTGCCCGCAGTTATGAATTCCTCCGAGGTCAGAACCTGCGATGGATCCTCGTGCCTCACGAAGTCTCCCCAAAATCCATAGAGATGATCCACAAATTATGGCCAGTTCGCTGCATTCAATACTCTCATCCTCACTGGGAAGAGAAACGAGATACTCTCATTTTAGATAAGGTAGGGCTACTCGCCTATCTATACGCCTACGCTGATGCCGTATGGATTGGAGGAGGTTTCAGGAAAGGCATTCACAATATTTTAGAAGCCATCATATACAAAAAAGCCGTTTTCTTCGGACCAAAACACGCAGATTTTTCAGAAGCCAATGAGCTTATTCAGCTCAAAGTAGCCGAAAGCTGCAAGCATCCCGTAAGTTTCTCAAATGCCATTAAGAGCCTTATAAAGGATAGAAGAAGACTTCAGGTTATTGCAAAGAAGATAGACGAGTACTTATCATCTAAGCCAAATACACCAGAGATCGTATGGGATAAGCTGAAGTCAGATGAATGGACATCACCAAGTGCGGATAAGTCCCCGCAGGAAAATGTCTGAGAGAGAGTAGGCAATCTGAGCAGGGGTAAGGTGCCCTTCTGGCTGGTACCAGGTAGCGGTAGCATTTAGGGCAGCAAGCAGGGAAACCGCCATGAAACGAGGCTCTATCTCTCGAAAGAGGTTTTTTTGGATTCCCTCTTGAAGGATAGACTCCAACTTTGCCTCGTAGAGACGCTGCCGACTCAAGAAAGCCTGTCGCTCAGGCTCTGATAAGAACTGAGGGGCTTCCCGCAGAAAGATAGCCGCCTGAAGGGGATTCTCTAACAAAGTTGTGAGATGTGCAAGACAAAAGCGTTCTAATTTGTAAGTAACCTCCCAGTCGCTTTCAGCAATTCCCTCAACAGCTTTTTCAAATCGGTCAGCAATTCGGGCTGCAAGCGTTTCTAAAAGGGCCTCCTTCGTGGGAAAATAATGATAGAGGGTCGGTGATCTTAGACCCACTTTAGAGGCTAATTGGCGAAGGGAGACGCGTTCATAGCCTCGCTCCGCAAAAAGCCGAAGAGCCTCCTCTAAAATGCGCTCACGCTGCTGCACAGCTCCCTATAACCGAATGGCATGGCTTTCTCGCTCCACCCTTTCTCTAATAACGGGTAAGAGCTGAAGAGCTAATATAAGCTGATCTGCCACCTTCCCTACCAAATTCTGATACTCATCAGGCTGTCGGGTTTGAAACAAAGATTGAAATTCAGGAAGCTCTATCCGTAGAAGGGTCACTTCTCGTCCCCGATAAGCATCCACCCCTTTGAGAGTCCCTCTCGTGCGTCCAATTATGAACTCCTGCATGAGGCAAGATTGGGCCCGTCGGCGAAGGTGAGAATGAAGAAGCCGCGCTACTTTCTCTCGCATAGGTGGTAACCCCACGCGCAGAAAAAGACCGCCTTTCTCGAGCTCCCACAGAAGATTCACCTGGTATCCTTCTACTAAGACTTTATACGGAGGATATTGACGTAGAAAGACCACATCTAAATAGGAGGAATGCACGTGAGGCTGGGTATGCACATCTAGCTCCATGGAGAATGTCCCCAACAGCCGCCAGCGTTCGTGAACCGCCGCTCGGAGGTGCCATAAAAGAGCATATTGACGGAGCCGATCTTCATAGAGCTGAGTGGGATTCATCAGCCCCTCATACTCCTTCTGGAGACAGCGAAGATAGGTTTGTACCTCTTGCCTTACAGCTAATGGCAAAAGGGAAAGGTCTATTTCCGCCAAAGCAGATAGGAGCTTTTCGTATCCTATGCAGTGCATAGGAAGTTGAAGGCGACGCTGTACATAGTCTTCTGTCCATTCTATCCAAGCCTCTCGTAAGAGAAGAGCGTAATACCGCGCTTCTCTATTGCGGTGAATGAATGAGGCTTGCTCTCTAATCTGTTCGCAGCCTGTTCTCGGATTGCCCAGAGTAGTCACACGAAAGTAGATATATATCGGAAGCCCATCAATCGCTTGATACCGAAAGGCAAAAAGTCCATGAACTGGATCCTTCTCAATGGGAGACTCGCCCTTGGGAAGACCTGTTAGCCTTTCTAAGAGATCCGTATGGGTAAAAAGGGTATAAAGAAGGTCGCGCTGAGCTTTTTCTGAGTATAAAGAGAGGACATGCATAAAACGAAGGTAAATAAAACTTATCTTCTCACTCGCCGACTGCAAAAGTGGTGATACTCCACCTTTGTGTGCTCTGTCGGAGCTGACGAGGTGAGAAAGAGGGTATTTCTTTGGGAAAGGCAGAAATTCCCCAGACACAGGCCCACCAAGTGCTCAAAAAAGTGTTCTCAGGAGCATAAATCCAAGTAAAGAAGAGAGAGGAAGTGTGAGAGGGGAGTACAAAAGGACGAGAAAGAAAATCTTGGGAAGCCTGTAATGCAGCCCATGGCAAACCTGTTTGAATCCAAAGCTCTAATCCGATGGGGAGAGGTACCCATACAGCTTGACAGGCAAGTTGGCGTTCCTCACAGAGATATCGGAGCAGGGCGCGAATATGCGCCCAAATTGCCATCATATCAAGGAGAGTAGGGGGGACCTTGAGCCGCCACCGCACATAAACCACACCACTCCCATGCCGAGGAGGACGATAGAAAGAAGAAGGACCTGCCGGTGGGACATACTCAAAGTTGCCCTCCCCTCCTTCAGCTAACTGACGAGCGGCTCTCAGTAGAAGAGAGGATGAAGGACCGCTAAGAACGATTCGCAGCCGCCCCTCTCGCCAGTACTGGTAAAAGGATCGATTGAGAGCTAAGACTGTCCTCTCCACCTCAAAGGTATCTTCATACACCCAACGGTAGAACCGACTAAGCTCCTCAGGATCGCGCCGAAGGGGAATCCCCCATGAAAGACGGCTGGGAAACCGCTCAATAGCCCCCCTCAGAGCTGTAAATAAAGCATAAAGACCTTCAGGTGTTGCTACCCCCCGAATAAGAATCCAAGGACCAGCCCTCCGTATCTCATGCCGAATGCTATGAATGTACCTTATCTCCCTCACTAAGGAATCTTCTAATAGAGCATGAGCAATGCTATAGGCTATTTCCTCTCCTCGCCCTCTCTCCAACGGATGATAAAGACACCATTCCACAGGACCTATATCGCGGGGAAATAGACAGACTTGCTGAGCTCGCACCCCTAAGCAAACAAACATTCCCCCCTGCACAAACGCTAGCCTCAGCACAGAAAGCATACACGCAAAGCTCTTACAAAATTTGAAAGGGAAGCCCCAGAGCCGCCTATCTTCCAAGTTCTCTTGCTCTTCCTACATGTACATACTTCTCGCAGAGCAAAAAGCACATGTTATGAATCAAAAGGCTGAGCCTCTACAGCACCCCAAGCACCAGCGCATCCCGAAGAGCCATTACTGAGTCTCCATGGAGCACAGGTTCTCGCAGCTCAGCTATCGCCCGCCCTTCTCAAGGACATTCCGAATATGATCCAGAAGGAGACGAAGAGCAGGAAGAAGGTCCCCTTCCCAGTGATTCTGAATAATGATGTGAGCAAAATATCGTAAAGGCTCTACAAACTGCCGATAAGCCGGAAGGACCTGTGTCAAATACTGATGAGTTACAGCTTCAGAAGCACATCCTCTTTCTTTTTGATCGCGGTGGAGGCGGCGAAGAAACCGATAGGGTTCATCTACTTCTATGAAAACCCGAAGGTCAAAAAGCTCTCGGATAGGAGCCCAATAGAAGAGAAAAAGCCCTTCCACTATAAGAATAGGAGCAGGCTCAAAAATAAGAAGGCGAGACGCACTATTCGGCGAATTAAAAGTGTACTCACGCTGCGTAGCTGGAAGCCCTGCACAAAGCCCTTTCAAGTCCCGATAAAACTTTTCATGATCTATAGCTTCTGGGTGATCAAAATTAATTCTTCCATCAGCTCCTTTGGGAAGGTACTCTATATCTTTGTAATAGTGGTCCATAGAGATGAAAGTTACCTTACCAGAAGGGATTGCTTCTTGAAGACATCTCAGCAAATAGGTTTTCCCTGAGGCACTTCCACCGGTGATACCTATGAGGTAGGGCATGGATTTTGGGCTGCTGCTGAGGGACAAGAGGATGAATTCCTCGGAAGGCTCAGAGCGGAGGTCATCATGTCCGAGTGTGCCTTAAAGCAACATCCACCCCTTCTGTAAGTCCCAGCTGAAGGGAGAGACCTCCGACCTATACACTGCTCTCGAGGATACCCCTTTTCGTTTGAGGGGAGCCTTTTCCCTACTTCAGCACATGAAGACCCTACAATAGACCCCACTCAGTACCTGTACCACTCAGGCTTATAAGGACCTTCTATCGGCACGCCTATGTATGCGGCTTGTTCTGGGGTCAGCTCATCCAATTCTGCTCCTAACTTCTCTAAGTGAAGACGAGCTACCATCTCATCCAGATGCCTGGGCAGAGTATAAACCTTATTCTCATACTCATTCCCTCGCGTCCAGAGCTCTATTTGAGCAAGAACTTGATTAGAAAACGAACAGGACATGACGAATGAAGGATGCCCCTCTGCACAGGCAAGATTCATAAGTCGCCCCTCCGCCAGAAGGATAATTTCTTTTCCTTCTACATTATAGACATCTACATAGGGCTTGATTGTATATTTAGTGTGCCCGTAATGCTTATTAAGCCACGCTACATCTATTTCTAAGTCAAAGTGCCCAATGTTTCCTACAATCGCTTTGTCTTTCATCGCAAGGAAATGCCGTCCAACCACGATATCTCGGTTTCCCGTAGCAGTAATGATAATGTCAGCTAAGGGCACAGCATTATCCATTTTCATGACCCGAAAGCCATCCATGACAGCCTGAAGGGCACAGATGGGGTCTATTTCGGTGACGATGACTTGGGCCCCAGCTCCAGCAAAAGCCTGGGCAGTCCCCGCCCCCACATCACCGTACCCTGCCACTACTACAGTTTTCCCCGCTATCATAATGCCCGTCGCTCGGCGAACTGCATCCACTGCGGATTCACGGCAGCCATAAATGTTATCAAACTTTGACTTTGTAACTGAGTCATTGACATTAATGGCAGGGAAAGGGAGGCGTCCCTGCGCAGCGTATTCATAAAGCCGACGGACCCCTGTCGTCGTCTCCTCAGATACCCCCCGAACCTGCTTGGCTAACTCAGGGTACTTCTCAATCAAAAGCCAAGTGAGGTCCCCTCCATCATCCACGACCATATTCAGGGGACGATCCTTTCCACCAAAGAATAGGGTCTGTTCTATGCACCACCAGTACTCCTCTTCCGTCTGTCCTTTCCATGCAAATACAGGAATGCCAGCAGCAGCAATGGCGGCAGCCGCATGATCTTGAGTTGAAAAAGGATTACAAGAAGACCATCGCACCTCTGCCCCTAGTGCCACGAGGGTCTCTATGAGGACAGCCGTCTCTATGGTCATGTGAAGGCATCCAGCGATACGAGCACCGCGCAGAGGTTTGGTATCCCGATAGCGCTCCCGAAGAGCCATCAATCCAGGCATCTCGGCTTCTGCGAGCCGAATCTCCCGCCGACCCCACTCCGCTAAAGAGAGGTCAGCCACCTTGAAGTCTTGAGTCGTAGTTATCATAGGCAATACAAAGGTACAATCATCCAACAAAACATGGCAGATTTTCGCTTCATTTATGGAAGTTGGCGACATTTGGCTGATGGATTGGGAGCAGGTGCCACATGCCGATATGATTAGGTCTTACTGGCGAATCTGCTTGCCTGACAGAATCCCTCAAGCGCTTCTATGGGTAGGCCCAGAGGGCGTAGGAAAAAGCTTAGCTGCATGGATGCTCACTAAAACCCTGCTTTGCTTGAAGGGCCCTCATATAGACCCATGCGGAGAATGCCAAGATTGTCGTCTCATAGAGAAGCTAGAGCATCCTCACCTTTGGATATTGCCCCCTCTCAGAGAGAAAGTTATGTTAGAGGAAGCGGTTCCTCTTTTTCGACAGCAGCTTCAAGCTAATCCTTATCTTTCGTTGGCAGAATGGGAGCTTCTCTTGCCAGAGACGAAAGGGAGTCTTATCATCGGGGTGGAGGCGGTTCGGCGTCTTCAAGAAGGATTAAGTTTAGCGGTAGGAAAAAAGCAGTGGCGAGTAGTATGGTTTTGGCATGCCGAGACCTTGACCCGTCAAGCAGCGAATGCCCTTCTTAAGCTGATAGAGGAGCCTCCTCAGCACACCCTCTTTCTATTTCTGGCAAGCCGAACCGAGCCTCTGCCTCTCACTCTCCGCTCTCGCTGCCAAATCTGGCGATTTCCTCCTCTCTCTCGGGAAGAGTTAGAAGCTCTGGAAGGGCAGCCGCTCTCCTCTGCTCTGTTAGCTCTTGCCCAAGGAAGTTATGGACGACTGCGACGGCTTCGCACTTCTACTTTTGAGCCTTACATCCGAGCCCTTCAAATGTGGCTACGCAGCCTCCTCCAAGAAGAGGGGGATCCCGCCCCCGCCATAGAAAAGCTCCTTCAAGCCCCGCAGTTGAGTGAAATCCTCACTTTAGGGGCAATCTTGATTCGGGAACATCCGAAGCTCTCTCCTACCCAGAAGCTCATTGGTATGGATACTCTCCTTCGTATGGCAGATGAAATAGAGGCTCATCTTCAGCCCGCTCTTCTATTGTGGGAAGCTACACTTCTTCTACGGGCGAAGTGGGCTGATCCCAAGCTGGAAGGGGGATGGATTGCCGCCTGAGAGCCTCATATAATTTCTTCCGGCGAAGCCGCAGCCATAGCACCCCCCACATCGCCTCCTGAATCACATGGCGGCTCATCTTAGACTGACCTGTAGCCCGTTCAACAAATACAATAGGCACTTCTCGCCAACGGGCCCCAGCTAAGTAGGCCTTATACTTCATCTCTATTTGAAAGGCATATCCTTGGAAGCGGATCGAACCACTGGCTAAAATCCGCTCTAAAAGAGGTCGCCTGTATCCTACAAAGCCTGCCGTAGGATCCTTGATGGGCATTCCTGTAACCAGACGAACGTACCAACTTGCCCCGTAACTCAGCAGAATACGACTCAAAGGCCAATTCACCACATTAATGCCCCCAATATAGCGAGAGCCAATCGCCATATCTACCTCTTCCAAAGCGGCTGCCAGTTGAGGAAGGTATTCTGGAGGGTGACTGAAATCGGCATCCATTTCATAGATATATTGGGCGCTGGTGTATCGCAATACCCACCAAAATCCTGCTTCATAGGCGCGTCCGAGACCAGCTTTGCGCGGACGACGAAGAAGAGCGATCGGAAGCTCTGGCTCCATCGTCTGGTAGGCTTGGACAATATCTGCAGTGCCATCAGGAGAATTATCATCCACTACTAATATGCCCAGAGGAAGCGGTAAATGAAGAAGAGCATCCAGCATATTTCGGATATTTCCCGCTTCATTATAGGTAGGAAGAATGACCCAATGCTCACGCAGCGCAAGCGGGGAGGAGGGGAATGAGTTCGTCGCAGTAGGCATGAGCTTGAGGACGATGAGCAACTATAATAACAATAGCATTAGAAGCTAAGTACCGAAGTCGTTGGTAAATTAGCCTTTCAGTCTCTGGATCAATGTGGGCGGTCGGTTCATCCATGATCCAAACAGCGGGGGTACGGAGTGCAGCTCGCCACAGCGCCACAAGCTGTCTCTCACCTGCAGATAAGGGAGTACCGCCTGAACCAATGGATTGATAAAGATCCCATGAACGTACATACTCTATAAAGCCCATTTTTTCTGCAGCTTGCCATAGCACTTCATCTGGCATTTCCTCGTACAGGGTCAGATTTTCTTTCAAAGTCCCTTCAAAAAGCACAGGCTCCTGCGGAATATAGGCAATCACTTCTCGGAGCCGCTGCTTCTTCCAGCACTGAATAGGAATACCGCCAAGCCGGATCTCACCTGCCTGCGGCTGATAGTATCCCAAGAGAAGGTAGAAGAGAGTGCTCTTGCCTCCTCCCGTCGGCGCATAAATGCCATATACCCTGCCCGGCTTAAGATGAAGAGATAGACCCTCCAAAATCGGACGCCCTGCCTCATAACCAAAAGAGAGCCCCCTAATTTCCAGATCGTAAGGGGGAAGGGCAGAGGGTACTTCTCCCTCTTGAACCTCTTCTCCTTCATGATCTAAAAGGCGAAAGATTCGGTCTGCACTGACGAGCCCCATTTGAAGGCTATTCACTTGATCTGCAATTATCCTAAATGGTCTGAAGAAAAGCTGCTGATATAATGTAAATGCCACAAGCGAACCTACTGTCGTCTCTCCCTCGTATATCCAGTAAGCACCAGCTATAAGAACCCCACTGAGCCCTAATAAGGTCGCTATTTCCATTGCCGGAAAGAACAGAGCGAAATACCCCACCACCCGCCGATAACTCAGATAGTAAAGGAGGTTTAGTCGCTGAAACCGCTGCCATAGGGTCAGCTCCGCTCCTAAGCTCTCCGTCAGCTCGCGACTCTGGAAAAGCTCTTGAAGATAGCCATTCATTCGAGCAATATAAAGACGAACCCGACTAAAGCTTTCACGAATATGGCGGGAAAAATAGTGGGAAATCCAAATGCCTATTGGCATAATGAGCAGGGTAACTACCGTGAGACGCACATCTACAAAGAACATCAGCCCCACTAGAAAAGCTAGCTGTAAAAGTTCTCCCGCGATTACTAAGAAGGTCTCAGCCAGTGTGCTTTGAAGGGTCTGGGTGTCGGTCAAAGTCCGAGTGTAGAGAATGCCTGTGGGAAACCTTTCTACCGTTGGAATTGACAAGCGGAGGACCTTATCAAATACTTGCTTTCTCAAGTTGCGAGTGATACTCCAGGCCAGACGCTGGGTAGTTAGAGTTTGTCCCCGCTGAATCAGAGCATGAAAAGCGGTAAGGCCAGCAAGCCCAACCCCCCACCACAAGAGCGCTGACACATCCCCCTGCCGAAGAGGGTGATCTATTACATATCTATAAAGAAAAGGGCGAAAGGGCTGTAAAAAAGAAGCAAGAGTTACAAAAGCAAAAGCCAACCAGAAAAGCCTCTGCTGCTGAAGAAGAAGCAGAGAGAGGCGAAATAGTGTAGGGAGAGGCTTCACGCAGAGACAGAGAGTCCTTCGTAAAGCTGAGCTACTTTCCGCTGAATATATCGGATGAATGGCTGAACAGAGAGAGAGGCTCCTGTTGCCCGCTCACAGAGAGTCTGCGTCCTGTACAGAGCTCCCCACCGATGGACTCGCTCCCGCATCCACTGAAGGGGAAGAGAAGCGTCTCCTTCTATCAGACGCTCTTCCCAGTCAGGCTGCTCGCGTGTCAGCGCTTCCGCCAGCTGGGCAGCCAAAAAGCTCCCCATAGAGTAGGTAGGGAAATAGCCAAAGTTCCCCGTGGACCAGTGAATATCTTGCAGGACACCCTGTGCATCAGAGGGGACTTTTAGCCCCAAGTAAGCATGAACTTTTTCATTCCAAGCAGCGGGAAGGTCCTCTACCTTGAGTTCTCCGTTGATGAGAGCTCTTTCTAACTCAAAGCGTATCAGAATATGTAGATGATAGCTGACCTCATCGGCTTGAATGCGAATAAGGCCTGGTTGAATGCGATTCACACGACGAGCCAGAGTCAGAGGGCTATAAGCAGAAAGCCAAGAAGGTCCGTATTTCGGCAGGACTTTTTCATACATGTAAGTCCAGAAAGAGAGACTGGTACCGATATGATTTTCCCAAAAGCGGGATTGGGACTCATGAACACTCATGGAAGCGGGAGTGGCTCGGGGCCAGCCTAGAGGTGCCGGAGGAAGCCCTTGCTCATAAAGCGCATGCCCTACTTCGTGAAGCGCCGAACCCAGAGCCATCGTCAGGTCTTCTTCATCAATCCGAATCGTGATTCGGACATCTCCCGGCGCGATTCCTGTACAAAAAGGATGAGCCGATTCATCTATTCGTCCAGCAGAGAAGTCGTATCCAAGTTGTGTAAGAACTTCTTGGATGAGGGTCCTCTGATACGAAGCAGGCATAGAGAGAGGGAGCTCATCGCCCGTCTCCTTCAGCCTTTCATCACAGAGCCGAATCGTTTCAGAAAGAAAGGGATAAAGCTCCCTGAAAAGAGCTTCTACCTCTGAGGGAAGGAGACTACGCTCATAGAGGCGGAGGAGAGCCTCATAGGGTTCTTGAGTATAGCCGAGAGCTTCGGCTTTCTCCCGCGAGAGCTGAACAAGCTTTTCCAGATGGGGCTGAAAGAGCGAAAAGTCAGAACGAGCCCGAGCTTCCGCCCATACCACTTGAGCTGTACTAGCAGCCTCGGAAAGAGCACCTACCAGCTCTCTCGGCAGCTTCTCTATCATCTCTGCATCTTCTATGAGAAGGCGAATCTCAGCCCGCGATTCCTCATCAAGCTCAGACGAATGTTCTGATTCTCGCAATAGGGGTATAAGCTGCTCCACGAGCCGCTGATGAAGGAGTGCCGCCAAGGTGCCCATGAGAGCTGAGCGATGAGCTGCCCCCTTCTTGGGCATGCATACCTCCTGATCCCAAGCTAAAAGCTCCATGGCACTACTCAAAAGCGCATGCGTCTTTAAGCTTTCATTTAGGCGACTTTTGATCTCCACAAAGCAAAGGTAACATAAACTTAGCGAGTCTCACCCCACATAACATGAATCTCTACAAGAGCTCGTCTAAGCTTGGCTCCTTCATATACTCCCTGAAGATTAGCTTGCCGAAGAAGCAGATTCGTAAGACCAATCTCATAGGAAGCACTGATCCCCGTGGTACCAAAGCGAACAGGAAGCTCCAGAGTCAATCCCAAAGGTAAAAAGACAAACCATCGGCTTACAAGCCGACGGCTATCCGTGCTCAGCCCTTGATGCTGATACCGATATCCCCCTACTATGCCTGTCTTTGGATAAAAAATCTGCCAGCGCGGACCAAACCGAAAGGCAGCTTCAACAGCTTTGTAAGCGGTTACTTGACCGAGTTGAAAGTCCTGATTGACCAAAGGAAGGCGAGGCTCCACAGGACTCCCCTTATAAACCCATAGAAGAGAGGTTTCCCAGCCAGCCCCCCACCAGTAGCTCTTGAAATGAACTCCGATTGCTGCATCCGAAAACCACCCTAACGGTACCGGCTCCCCCTTGTCGATTGCATGATTGAAGCGTCCTTGAAAAAGGAGCCCTACCCCTCGTTGAGCCCAAAGCAGGCTATAGAGGCACATCCATATCCCGAAGAAGCGCATTCAGAGCTAATCTTTCCTCGTGCCTATAGTCGCGCCAACCAATAATTAGGGCACAGGGCAGATAATAATTGCCAGCGGGGAATTGCTTTTCTCGCATCCCGCTAACCACTACGGCTCGGGGAGGTACAAATCCCCGATAGATCTGGGGCTCCTCCCCCGTTACATCTATGACTGGAGTACTGGCAGTGAGAATCGTACCAGCTCCTACTATTGCCCTCTCCCCCACTCGCACCCCCTCAACAATAATAGCCCGACTTCCAATAAAAGCCCCATCTTCCACTATGACAGGGTGAGCTTGAGGGGGCTCCAAAACGCCTCCAATCCCAACGCCGCCACTCAAGTGGACACCCCGACCTATCTGAGCACACGAACCAACAGTTGCCCACGTATCAATCATCGTTCCCTCTCCTACATAAGCCCCGATATTGACATATCCTGGCATGAGAATAACTCCCGGAGCAAGATAGCTGCCATATCGGGCCACCCCTGGAGGCACCACCCTTACTCCTGGTGGATAGGAGCGTTTAGGGGGAATCTTGTCTTTGAAGCGCAATTCGCCTGCCTGAATAGGCTGAGCCTCTCTCAATCTAAAATAAAGAAGAATAGCCTGCTTGACCCAAGGGATAGGCTGCCATGAACCATCTGGAAGAGGTACGGCACAGCGGAGTCGTCCTTCATCCAGCTCTGCGATCGCCCCCTCCACTGCCTCTCTATAAAGTCGCTCCGAAAGCCGCTGAGGCTCTTCCCATGCCGCTTCTATCAGTTCTTGTAGCGAGGCCATCAGGTCAGCTTTAGGGTAGAGGCCTGAGAAGGGTCCAACTTTCCAGCCATAATCAATCGCATCTCTCGTCGGCGCAGTGCCCCCTCATACTGGCGCTTCTCCTCTTCGGTCTCAGGCTCTACGGGAGGGACAGGAATCGGACATCCACTCTGGTCTATCGCTACGAAAGTGTAGTAGGCTTCATTTGAAAGTCGCTTTTCGTTAGTAGGTAGGCTCTGGGCATAAACTCGCAAATACACTTCCATCGACGTATGAAATGCCCGAGTTACATACGCCTCTATCGTGAGAAGCTCACCCACCCGAATTGCTGAACGAAAACTTACATAATCCACTGCGGCTGTTACGCATACCCTTTGAGAGTGCCTATAAGCAGCAATCGCTGCAGCAATATCCATCCAGTACAAAAGCTGACCGCCCATCAGATTGCCTAAGGCATTTGCATGATTGGGAAAAACCATTTCTGTGAGAACAGTGTAGGAGGCGGAGGACGGTTTCGGATGCATGCGCCAAAAATACATCCTCCTAATTTGACTTCAGTAAATGCCCTTTTCAGAAAGAAAGGATGCCTGCTTAGAGCACTACTCCCCTCTGAGTAAAGTAGCCTACCGAAGCTATCTCTCTCAAGCAAGCTGATGTACCTTTGAAAAGATGAGACTCGGACTCCTCGCTGGGGAGGAGGTACTCTCTTTTTCCCCACTCTACTTTCGCCGCATCTATGGCCTACTCTATGAGAAGTACACTCCTCACGATCTTAAAAGTTTGCGGCAAGAGATTCTTCAAAAAAAATGGCTAGGTTTCAATGTAACAACGCCCTACAAAGAAGCGGTATTTTCTCTCCTTGATGAGGTCTCGGCGACAGCGGCAGCGATCCAAGCCGTCAATGTAGTCTCTATCTTACCCGATGGACGATGGATCGGTGAGAATACAGACTTCCAGGCAGCGCGTTATCTCCTGAGTGAAATGAGCGAAACTTACCCCGCATGGGAAAGGCTTATAGTCTGCGGAACTGGAGGAGCAGCTCGAGCCGTAGCTTATGCGCATGCCGAGCTTTTCCCTGACCTCCCCATTACTTTTCTCAGCCGATCCCCTGAAAGGAAGCTTCCCTTGAGCATTCCTGCTGAAGTGCAAGGCTATCCCTCAGTTCAGAGTGCAAATTTTGGAGAGAATATACTGCTCGTGCAAGCTACACCATTGGGCATGTTCCCACGAGTATTTGAGCTTCCCCCCTTTCCACTTGAGTGCATAAAGTCAGGATGGATTGTGTGGGACCTCATCTACAATCCTCATCCAACGCTCTTTTTAGCTCGGGCTCGAGATAGAGGTGCCCACATAGAAGGAGGACTTCGTTTCTTCCGCAAGCAGGCTGATTATGCCTTGAAGATGTGGTCGGAGGTCTGGAGAAGGTACTACAAGCAGCGGGCATTGGTTTAGCCCTTCTATTTGCACAGACTCCCTCTACCGAGGAGGGTTTTCTCATACCTACACGGGATACGATTTACATTCTTGTAGTTTTTGCAGAAGTGGATTATACGCTCTGCGGAGCTGATCCACATGAGCAGCAGTATGGACAGGTCTGGGGAAAGGATGAACATGGACATACGAAAGTTCCTGCGGATGCCGATTCTCTATTGGACCCCTCCTTGCCCCCGGGGACTGCGCCACGGGGCCTCATCACTCGCACCTATGTTGAAGCTTCCTTTGGACACTTAGTAATCTTAGGGGACTATCTGCCCGCAGTAGTTTCGGTTCCTTGTCATCGCCTTCCTTCAGGAGGTACATTTAGCCTGCAGCAAGAGATAGAACTTATAAGTGAAGCGCTTCAAGGACAGCCTTTCTCCACAGCACATGGGGTAAGCTGGCAGGCATTTGATCGATGGGTCCTTCTGCCTCAGCGCGCAGGACTGCCCAAGAGACGCACCCCGTCTCAACCCGATCCTACTTACCGCCCTCGTTTGGATATCCTTTTCGTCATTTGGCGCAACTTAGCCTACCGACTGGATATTCAGAAGCCCCCTTTACCATGCAACTATGGGTTTGGACTATGGACCTGCAATACTTCTATGCCAATAGGTCCCTTCACAGGAGGGGTAGAGACTGCTTCTTCTTACACGACTTGCGGTACGGCTAAAGGAGCGGCTACTGGCTTCTTAGCAGAATTCTTCCACGGACTGTATGGCGGCAATCATTGGCACACAGCAGGAGGAGCAGGATTTCACACCTTTCCTTTTCTTTCTATATGTCGAGGACTCAGCACCCAAGGAGGTCGTCCCATCTATGCCATCGGATATGATCGATGGGTGATGGGATGGAAAGCTCCTAATAAGGCTTACCTCATCAGCGCTGTAGATGAAGAAGGACGGGAGGTATCAACGGATCTCAGACAGCCTTCTCGCCCAGAGACGCTACGAGTCTGGCTGAGAGATTTTCTTACTACTGGCGATGCCATACGCATTCGCCTTCCCTACACCGAAAAAGGTGGTCCCATGGTGAAGAATCAGTACCTGTGGCTGGAAAACCGTCGCTTCATAAGCAGCTCTGAGGTGTGGGGAAGTGAAGCTCTTACAAACTGTACTTCTAAGCCTCCCTCTCCCTTGCGAGGGTTCCCAGGCGTGTACGCCTACATTCAGGTCGGAAAGGACAAAAAAGAGGGGACAGATATTTACTCAGCCGATTTTAGTCATCCAAATGGACTGGGCAGCTGGATATTTTGGCTTCCGGCTGAGGGGCGATATGACTTCATTGTACGAGAGACGCCAAAAGGATGGGCCATAGATAAGTCAGCCAGCTTGCCAAATCCCTTCTTAGGCATGCATGACTTTTATCTTGCGATGGACATTGATGGGGATGGAGTGATTCGCTCAGGGCAAGAATGGAAGGGATACGGCATTTTAGAATGGCGGGGAGACTCCGTCTGCGCTTCATGGTACAGCATGGGAGATGAATGGGATGCCTTCTCTCCTCGTCGGCTCTTGAGTATAGGGACGAATCCAGCTCCCACCCCTGTCTATACTCTCCGTTCGGAGGAAGGATACCGCCTGCCAGCCCCTATGCGACCTGCTACTTACGATAATCGCATCATCTGGTTGAGCGGACTATGCATTGAAATAGAAGAGGAAAGGTCAGATGGGGCCATCTTACTTCAAATACGGTGGAACGAAACACGGGTCCGAAACGCTACACGCTGGTGCGGGGATATTCGGCTTTTGCCTCACCCTTACGATAGTAGCGCTCCAGCTCTTCACCTCTTAGGAAAAGTCATTTTAGACCGAAGCTTGAGCCCTATATACTCCCACTCCCGAGAGTATGATACTTTGACAAAGCGATATTGGTTCAGTGACACGACACAACTTGTCATAGAGTCAGGAAGCCGCATGCACATAGAGCGGCAGGCTCGCCTTATTCTTCGCCGAGGAAGCCGCCTCATCATCAAGCCGGGGGCCATCGTAGAAGGCAAAGGTCAGATAGAAATAGAGCCCGGCTCTACTCTTATATGTCATCCTGAGGGGCTTTGCAAGGTCCGAGTCCGCTATCGCAGAAAACCTTATCGGTTGTTTTTGGAATAAGTATCTTTGTTCTGTGCAGTATGAGATGGTAGTAGGGCTGGAAGTTCATCTCCAGCTTCGAACTCACGCTAAGGTCTTCTCTCCTGAAGCAGTAACTTTTGGTGAGCGCCCAAATTCTTTCGTTTCATGGGTCTCTTTAGGCTACCCTGGAACCCTTCCCGTACCCAATAAAGCGTGTATTGAAGCAGCTATTCGCCTCGGCTTAGCACTTGAGTGTGAGATAGCCCCAGTGTTTTTCTTCTCAAGGAAAAATTACTTCTATCCCGACCTCCCTAAAGGCTATCAAATCTCTCAGGAAGCCGCTCCCCTTGCCCGAAACGGAAAGATATGGCTATACCTTCCTGATGGAACCCGCTATCCTGTTCGAATAGAGCGGATTCAATTAGAAGAGGATACAGGAAAAAGCCTTCATGACCAAGACCCATTTGATACCTTACTGGACTTCAATCGGGCAGGGATTGGGTTAGTGGAGATTGTGAGTGAGCCAGATATTCGGACTCCTCAGCAAGCGATGGCCTACCTTGCCCACATTCGCCGCCTGGTGCGCTTTCTGGGGATCTCAGATGGCAACATGGAAGAGGGAAGTCTACGCTGTGATGCGAATATCTCCATTCGCGGCATCGGAGAGAAAGAATATGGGACTCGCGTAGAGATTAAGAATTTGAACTCTATCTCAGCCTTAGGGAAAGCCTTGGAGTATGAATATCGTCGACAGGTAGCTTGTAGAGAGAGAGGGGAGACAATCCAGCGAGAGACACGCACATGGGATGGGGCCCAAACAGTACCTCTTCGGGAGAAGGAAACAGCAGAAGATTATCGGTACTTTCCTGAGCCAGACATTCCCCCTATACAAGTTAGCGAAACCTGGCTGAGACAGCTCCAAGCCTCCCTCCCAGAATTGCCAGATAAACTATTTGATCGGCTCCTGAATGAATATGGGCTGAGTGCTGACGATGCTGCGCTTCTGACCGAAGATCGTCCGTATGCGGAATACTTTCTGGCTCTTCTAAAAGAAGGGGTCTTACCCCGCAGCGCTGCCTCCTGGATGAATGGTCCTATTCGGGCTTACCTCAATGAAAGCGCTACCTCCATGGAGAGATTTCCACTCCCCCCGGCGAAGCTGGCCAAGTTAATACAACTCGTAGAGTCTCGTCAGATAAGCCTCAATGCGGCTCGAGAGCGCATTTTTCCCACTTTGCTATCCCAACCTATGTCTGAACCGCTGGAAATAGCCCAGCAGATGGACCTTCTTCTCCTTCAGGACGAAGAACTATTGGAGCAGTGGATAGCGGAGGTACTCTCAGAAAACCCAGATAAGGTAGAGACCTATCGCAAGGGCAAAACAGGCTTATTGGGGTTCTTTGTAGGTCAAGTGGTCCGACGCTCAGGCGGCAAAGCAGACCCCCGAGAGGTCCAGCGTCGTTTGGCAGAAAAGCTTGCCTGACCCATGCAGGCATACCTTCAAGCGTTGAGCGACTTTTACCATCAAGTGTATTCCCCCGTGCGAGAGGATGGAATCCTCTGGC
The DNA here is from genome assembly GCA_025062295.1 of Bacteroidia bacterium. GTDB lineage: Bacteria > Bacteroidota > Bacteroidia > SpSt-205 > SpSt-205 > SpSt-205. Next base: position 59,407 of record JANXAJ010000004.1, read on the forward strand.
CTCGGTCCTTTGATGCCCTGCAGGAAAGGTTAGGCGAAGCTAATCTCGTCGCTCTGTCGCAGGTTTTCTCCAGAGACACCCTCCTTCTGTATCTTCGTAAAAGGCAGATCCCCCTGCTCTTAGTAAGAAGAGACTGGGAAGTTTTCTTCCTGGCTATTCCAGCTGAAAATCACACTTGGGATCTCTGGCGCAACGAGAGATTTCTTGGACGCTTTGGAGCTGAGGAAGTCCTCCAGCGAGGGATTGGGGAAGATGCCTACACTTACACGATTGTTCCTCGGGGCTTTCGTCCCTCCCCCTTCACAAGTGAGGGAATAAAGCCTTGGAACCGATTGGCCCGCTTTTTCTCTGCTGAAGGGCGATTAGTTGCTTACATCTACTTATATGCCCTCGTCTCAGGGGGAGCTTCTCTCCTTGTGCCTGTTGTCATCCAAGCAATTTTTACTTACATCCAGACCCTTCAATGGGTAACAGGATTGACTACTCTCATCTTGTTAGCAGCTGCAGTGCTTATTGTAGCGGCTTTGGTGCGTATAGCACAATACATTCTGATTGAATATCTCCAGCGTCGCCTCTTTCTTCATTCAACCTTAGAGATCGTACATCATGTACCTCGCTGGCTATACCCTGCGGTGATCCGAGAGAATCTGCCTGGGCTTATCAACCGCTACTTTGAAATATTCACTCTGGAGAAAAACCTATCTAAGCTTCTTCTGGATGTACCCGCAGACCTTCTTACTATCACCTTCGGCATAATCCTCCTCTCTTTTTATGCTCCTTTTTTTGCCTTTTCTATTGTACTTCTTACACTCTTAGTAGGTTCTATCCTCTATTCTTCCTTTCTCTCTACCTACAAGAAGAAAAAAGCGGTGTCCGATGAGAAGTACCGGATGGCTACCTGGCTAGAAGAACTGGCCCGAGCTCTTCTTACTTTCAAGGTGGCCGGCTTTCCTCCACTCCTGTATCGTCGGACTCAAGAGCTGGAAGAGCGATACCTCCGAGCTCGGAAGCATTACTTTAGCGCCCTCCTTACCCAGAAAGGCATACTCTACTTCTATCAGATAGGAATCGCCCTGATTATGCTTACAATGGGTGCCCTACTGGTTATACAACAGCGGATTAGCTTGGGTCAGTTTGTAGCTTCTGAGCTTGTCCTCTTCCTCATCCTGAATGCTGTACAACACATAGTAAGCCACTTAGAATCCATGTATGATACATTCGTTGGCATAGAAAAGTTGAGTCAGATCTTTGTACCTCCAACTGAGAAAATTTCTGGAATTACCCTCCCTCTCAAGCCCGCTTATAGCATAACCATACGAGACTTGACTTTTTCCCTTTCTAAGGAGGGAGGGGCAACTCGCCCGATCTTACAGGGTATTTCTCTGCAGATTCAGGCTGGCGAAAAGGTGTGCCTCACAGGACCGAGTGGAAGCGGCAAAACTACCCTCCTCACCCTCCTCTATGGACTCTATGAAGAATATACGGGAGAAGTGTATATAGAAGGAGTCAACCTCAGACAGATAGACCTTTTGACGCTCAGAGCCCGAATTGGGGATGCACTGGATGCAGGAGAGGTTATTGAGGCTACGGTATGGGAAAATCTTACGTTGGGAGCCCCGCACTTGAGCTGGGAAGCGGTGATTGAAGTGTGCGAGAGACTCCAGCTCCGAGCTGTCATTGATAGTCTGCCTGAGGGCTTCTTTACGGTCCTCCCACCACAGGGAAGAGGAGTTCTAAGTGGATTGGATGTGCGGCGGCTTCTTGTCGCTCGTGCCATCTTAGTTCGCCCGTCCATCCTTTTCGTAGATGATATTTTCAGCGGCGTAGCCTGGACCCTCAAAGAGCCCATTTATCGATTTATCCTTGCTCCAGAAGCCCCCTATACTGCCGTCGTAGTCTCACAAGATCCGCGAGTCATGCAGATGTGCGATCGTATTTTCCTTCTGGAAGAAGGATACTTGCGATACACGGGAAGCTACTCAGAGTATGCTGCATTCATGCAGCTTCATTATCCTTCTCTCCTACCATGAAGCGATGGCAACTACTTATAAGCTTTGTTTCAGCTCGGGTAGATGAGGTGGGCTATGCAGTGGCCCAAACCGTTGAGCCACCTGCTTGGGTCCAGAGTGGATTGAAATGGTTGGGGATTATGGGATTAGTATTCTTTGGCTTTCTTTTTCTTCCGTGGACTCAAAATGTAACAGGAGTAGGCTATGTGAGCTCGCTCTCGCCTGACGTGCGCCCACAGACGCTTCACTCAATGATTCCAGGACGGATAGTACGCTGGTATGTCCAAGAAGGACAGCAAGTAGAAGCTGGAGATACCCTTCTGCTGATTGGAGAGATTAAGGATTACTATTTGGACCCTGAACTCCCTTTGCGTCTGAGAGAGCAGCTCCGAGCGAAAGAGGAAATAGCCGATGCTCAGCGGGAAAAGATAAAAGCACTTCGTCGTCAAATCACGGCTCTATTGGTGGGGCGAGATACAAACTTAGCTCGGGCTCAGAATGCCTTACTTCAAGCTCAACTCCGTTACAATGCCGATAGTGCCGCCTACAAGGCTGCTGAGATAGAATATTATCTTGCTCAAAACCAGTATATTCGGCAAGAGAGCCTCTATACTCAGGGACTTCGGTCCTTGACGGAGCTCCAGATGCGGCAAATGCGCTTCCAGGAGGCTCAAGCGAAATTTATTGCAGCCCAGAATCGCCTGCGTGTCAGTGCAGCCGATGTAGAAAATGCTCGCCTTCAGCTGGGAAGCCTACAAGCAGATTATGCCGAGAAGATAGCAAAAGCTGAAGCTGACCTCCGAAGCACTGAAGCGTACCTCTATGACACAGAAGCTGCAATCGCCAAGCTCCGCAATGAAATAGCAAACGTAGAAGTGAGGCGAAGCTTCTATGCAGTCATCGCTCCTCAGACAGGGTATGTCGTCAGAGCTACGAAGACAGGCGTCGGTGAAGTCATCAAGGAAGGAGAACCCTTAGCGGTATTTATGCCCGCCCACTATAGGCTAGCAGCAGAGGTATTTGTTCGTCCATTAGATGCAGCGCTGCTTCGCCCTGGAGCCAAAGTTCGTCTCCAATTTGACGGCTGGCCTGCATTTGTATTCTCAGGCTGGCCAGGAATCAGCTTTGGAACCTTTGGCGGAAGAATCTACACCATAGACTATGTTGATACAGGGAATGGACTCTTCCGCGTACTCGTAGAACCTGATCCTGAGGACAGACCTTGGCCGAAATTCCTCCGGTTAGGCGGAGGGGTACGTGGCTGGTTTCTACTCAATAATGTACCTATATGGTACGAAATATGGCGCCAAATTAACGGCTTCCCACCAGACCTTGTCCCTCAGTTTTATAAGAATAAGCCCTTTTCCGCAAAAGCAGAAAACCAACAAAAGTAATTTATGCATGCTCCTTGAAGGTTTGAAAGCTACAGAATTAGGTAGATTGGGCAAGGAGAATTTAGCTACTCCCTGCCCGAAGCTGCTGCTACTATCCACTCAAGAATGTGCCACTGCGTTTGATTACGAATCTTAGCGAATAGACAGGTTTTTCCGCGACCCAAGCCTCACTAAAAAAGATCCCCTTGTAGCTTGTGGGAAGTGGAGGCCTCACTACCTTGCCGAGGCTAAGTAGGAAAGATGAGCGCACATTGAAAGAGCGGAAGACCACATCTTCAAAGCAAGGGCCTACCTTTACGAAACTTTATAGACGAATGGCAGGACAAAAAGTATCTACTCAGGGCATGTAGAAGCGATGTACCTGTATTTGATCTCCTCTCCAGAGGCGTATAATGTAGAGGGTGCCGCGCAGGATTGGAAGCGTCTGATTGCCGTGTCCCCTATACACTATGCGCCCAAGAGGATCCACTACCTCTGCCCAGCTTACTTCCCCAATAGAGAGGCTAGAGCCATCAGAAGACACTGAGATGAGACTCGTGGGTCGCTCCTGGACAGAGAGAGGTATATCACATCGCCCCCTGCACCCTGAAGGAAGATGGATAAGAGTAACTTGAGCCAGGTAAACACCTGGACTCGTATAGGTATAACTCAAGTTAGCTGGCAGAGTGTTTATGTTTTGATTTTGCGGGGGGAGCCCAGCTCCTGGCAGCCATTCCACAGCAAAGGGGCCGCTTGGCAGCCCATTCCCACTTATAGATAAGGTTAGAGGCTCATTTGCATAGCTGGGTGTGGGAGACACAGTGCAGCTGAGCCCCTTCATTTGGACTACTTCAACTGGGCGATCTTGGCTATAGACCACCGGAGCCCCCCCACTCAAACGCACTAAGTAAGAGCCTCCATTCATTTCATCATCAAGGATACAACTGATAGGACTAACAGTGCCTGTACAGAGAGGAGTCCAATTTGAGGACCCAGCTGGGGCTATTTCCACTGTGAAAGTCGTATTGGAGGGAAAGCCTATAGCTTGAAACGGTATCGTGATACCCCCCCCTGCACACACTGGAGAAGCTACTGCTCCAATAATGAGTGTGGGACCCGTGGAGGCCGTAACCGTTATGGTCTGGAGACAAGTGTAACTGCACCCCCCGACACTCACTGTGAAGCTTGCTGTGTAAGTCCCCGCCGTAGTGTAGGTATAGGATACAGTGGCAGGCAGCCCCCCAGGGAGGGCATAAGTGAAGTTTTGAGCAGGACTACCATCACCCGCTGAGAAACTCACATTTAGATTTCCGCTGCTGGGAAGGTTAGTCCCACTCAGAGCAAAACTTACTGCCTGCCCTGCCACAATCGTAGCAGCAGAAGGTGTGCAAGTAAACCCATTTAGATTGATAATTTCAACACTTGCCGTATTGCTTTGAGCGCTACTGGATACCACCTGAAGGGTGTAACTGCCTGAAGGAATGTTCGAGGGAATGGAAAGAGAGATTGGGCTGCTACTTCCCGATGCACTAGCTATCAGTGCGCCCCCACCACCTCGGAGCTCAGCAGTGAAGGAGGTTCCAGGAGGAAATCCGGCTGCAGTGAAAGGTACATTCACTGAACTCCCCGCACATGCAGGGCTGGAGACAGGACCTAAGGTGAGCACTGGATTCACGGTGATACTCTGGGTACAGGTGAGAGTACAACCTGGCGCCGGAAGGCTTAAGGTGAAAGTAACGGTATAGGTTCCAGCTTGTGTATATGTGTGAGTGAAGGTCTGTGGAAATGTGTTCACATTTGGCACCGTCTGGGGAGGGCTCCCATCGCCTGGATTCATCGTTACCGTTACAGGAAGAGGAGAGAGAGGCGTAAGATTAACAGAGAGCGAGACCGCTGCCCCAGCATTAGCAGGAGAGGGGGTGGCGCTACACGTAACTGAGAACGAACTAAGATTCAGTACATCCAAGGTAAGGGTATTACTAGTAGTGGGGGGAGTAGTGTTTGCTTGAACTTGAACAGTATAGGATCCTGAAGCTGTCCCAGATGGCACATTGAGAGTGATAGGACTCGGACCACTCCCAGAAGCTATGACAGTGAGCCCACTGAGAAGCTGAGCTGTGTATTGAGTGCCCGGAGGAAATCCCGAGGCAGTGTAGTTTACTTGCACACTACCGCCCGCACATACCTGGCTGTGAGAGAGACTATTGAGAGTAAGAGTAGGTCCTGAAGCGACGGTAATAACTTGCTGACAGCTGTAACTGCAGCCACCAAGGCTTGCGGTGAAGGTTGCTACATAGTTACCAGGATCAGTGTAAGTGTGCGTATGAACAGCAGGAAGTTGTCCAGGGAGGGTATAGCTCAGATTGGTTATTCCACTTCCATCGCCAGGATCAAATGAGACGGTTAGAGTGCCTGAAGTGGGAAAACCTACTCCTCCACTAAGCGTGAAGTTGACAGCATCCCCAGGCTGGATCGTGGTCGCATCAGGGGTACAAGTGAAGCTAGAGAGGTTGATGACCTGAATGGCTTGACTGTTACTTTGAACCGAGCCTGACACTACTCGAGCCGTATAGGTGCCACTTGGAAGACTCGCTGGTATAGTGAGACTAATCGGACTTGTACTACTGCTCGCAGAGGTGAGAGTAACATTATTAGAAGCATCAAGAAGCTCTACCTGAAAACTTGGGCTTCCCGCAAAGCCTGAATGAGTAAAACTGACGGAGAGCTGACTACCAGCACACACAGGTGAAGGAGAGACACTTGTTAGGGTAATGGTCGGACTGCTGGGAACTGTCGCAATCACACCGATATCATCAACGATAAAGGGAGGGTCGTTATTAGCTCCAAGTTGATTGACGAAGCGAAGTCCAATATACACCGTGGTTGGCGGTGCCACCGGAAGAAGCAAAGTATCCGCATTCCACTGCTGCCAAGCACCAGAGGCAGTGTAGAAGAGCGTGGAGTTAGTTACACTGGAAGTGAGGGGCGTCCATGGACCATTAGGACTAGTCGTAGAGTAGAGAACCTGCCCGTAAGCACTCGTATTTCCATAACATATCCAGAAAAGAGTCAGACGGACATTAGTGGCACCGGCGGGTATGGCGACACCCGTAGTGTATTTTGCAAAGTAGGTTTCATCTTGAACACCCGGATTACCAGCTGCCGTGAAAGAGGCTGTTGGCTGCGGTGGCGGGGCACAACACTGATACCCACTAAAGCTAATGTGAATGAACTCAGAATTCGGTGCCCCACTTATGGAAGGCGGCTGAGAAGGAATCGGCGAAGGAGGCGCTGAAACTGGAATACAAAGAGCAAATCCAGCACAAGAGAAAGGCACATTTACAGTATGAGAGGCATAGTGTGCTCCAATCCGCCACATGTTATTGGAAGCAGGGGGACTCACTCCCCCCATATCAGAGGTGTTGAGCTGCCAGCCAGGAGGGGGATTGCTCGTACTACTGCCATTGAAATCTTGGAAATAGAGAGTCGTGACCTGAGCGCAAGCCAGCCCAAGGCAAAATACGGCGTACCGCACAAAGCAAAGATAGGAGTTTTCATCCAAGGCTAACATCTATGCAGACCACACTTGTACCTGCCACTCAAGAAAACTTGTCCTTTGAAGAATTTTGTACTTACTTAGCCTCCACTCATCCTATGATCAAGCGTAGGCTTGGCGTTTTTATTCTCGGCGTGGGGATAGGTATGCTCCACTTTATCATAAAGGTCTATGTTGAGAGGGGATGGAATGATAACTATCTCTACATAGAGGATGCTTTGTGTTCAATAAGGCAAGCAGCTAATCTCATCTATTGTGGCAGCCTAAATCAGCAGATTCGCCCTTCTCATATCCCTCAGATCCCACCAGAGGTATGGCAGATCGTGGAAAAGAATAATAGCGGCGCCTGTTCTCCCCCATATGGATGCTACTTTGGTCGCACGATCCTCATAGGGATTCCATTTGTCCTTATAGTAGATGGGCTCAACCTAACGAGCAAGCAGGCAGCCAGGCTTTATACCCTCATGATCGGATTTTACGCTGTTGTGAATACAGGGCTGATATTTCTCCTACTACACATTTTACTCTATCCAACCCATAAGTTAATCTATTATGCTGGGCTTGGTGGCTTATGCATCATACCATTCTATTCTGGCTATTTCACTCTTTCCCACCAAATAGTATTCACCTTATCTCTTATCACGATGTCAATTCAAAATTCAGCGGTATATTCATGCTTATCCGTTCTATTATCTATCTTCTCTTACTTCACGGATTGGAAAAACATGCCGTATGCACTCTCTGTACCCTTTATATGGCTGATCGCAAATGGTAAGAGAAAGTTATACCTACCTATATTCTTCTTTGTGGTATGGAGTATCGTTCAGGTAAGCTGGAGCCTATTTATCTATAGCCATACGTGTAGGTGGGCAATTGCAAGTACTCACACAAGCTTCAGGTACTATTCCTGCGATGGATACAGGGAAATGTGCTACAATACCAAGGAATACTTTGATTACCTCAGTGCTAAGATGCTAGACCTTCAAGCTTTCTTTGGACTTCCTCATGGAAACCAACCTCACAACAAGTCTCTCTCTACCTGTATATCTCTACATGTGAATAAAAAAGAAGAGAAGACTATTCTAACCTGCGACCTTCAATTCCCATATCTTCCAGAATGGGCTTTCTCCGAGGAATTCAGCATAGATGAATGGCAGAGAACTCTTCATCTGATAGGCATAGCAATGGACACCGAATTGCCAGACAGCCTGATAATTAGGTACTCTAAATTAGCCTGTCAAAACATAGATAAGCTCATGGCTGCTGTCAAAAGACAAGCATACATAAGGCTTTTGCTCTATCGCTGGTCTAACGTGATTTTCTACAATATGTTTCACTACATCCACTACATCAAGACCTTGAAAGACCCTGCCCTATCAAGAGACAGGCTTCCTAAATGGACGAAGGTCCTATATTTTAGATATGCTCAGGTGTTCCTACCCCTGATCCACTCAGTAGGGCTTGTTCTCAGCCTTGTTCTTATTTATTTAGTCATTGCGCGCAAGGTCTCTTCTCATGAGACCCTAATAGCCCTCCTTCTTCTCTCAGGCACATGGGGATATCTTATACCTCCTCTGCTTACAGGTCACTCGGAATGGAGATACTTCTTTCACACCCAGATTATGCTCATAATAGTTTCTGCGTATGCCGTCCATATCCTCACTCAGAGGTCTGCAAGCCAAGCATAATTCCTATCCCTTATTGAGAAATAAGGAGTTAGGCATTCATCTGAACCGAAGCAAAATACCCTGACCTCGGCACAGTCCCCTTGGCAGCCACTGCTACTTAGCACGCCATGGCAAGGACTTCTTTCAATCTCGGCGCAGATTAGATCCTTTCAAAGAGCACTGGTGCAGTCTATCTTTGTCCCGCATGCAGAAGGTTTTTTCCAGCTTTCGGCTACCCCTCTTCATAGCTTTTCTGATAGCTCTCTGGTTTATCTTCTTTTTTCTCATCCAGAGGGATGAGCACGGACATTTTATTCGCTTTCTTCTCACAGACGATGCTATGATCTCCATGGACTACGCACGCAGCCTGATACAAGGGTGCGGTCTCGTATGGTACTGTGGAGCTGATAAAGTAGAAGGCTTTACAAATCCCCTCTGGGTACTTTATATGGCATTCTGGCATCTCTGTGGCATACCCAGAGATATTATAGCTCTACCCATCATTCTCACTGGATTCATCACGCTTTCTTTTCAATTTGCTTATGCAAGACAGCTTTTTTCGCTTTACTTGTCCCCGCAGGGTACCTTGCTCGCAAGCTGGATTGTGGCTCTTTTCCCGCCTCTTACGCTATGGCACTTCATGGGTTTAGAAACAGGTGCAATCTTGACATTAGGGATTTACCTTAGTCTCAAGGCAGCTCAAAGCTCAGTTCCTGACTGGCGAGTCCTTCTTGCTACCGCTGTAGGACTTCTTCTGCGAATGGATTTTTTAGTACCAGCCTTGTCTATCGGGCTTTTCTGGTCCTATAGAACGAAAAAATGGGCTCCGCTCCTTTCTTTCTCCTTGATCACTTTCCTAACCTTGGCCCTCTTGACAATAGGGCGTTGGATGTACTATAAGACTTTGCTGCCTAATACCTACCAGCTTAAGGTGGCCTCAGTTCCTTTGGTTCTCCGAGTGGTAAATGGATTAGCCACCCTGATTGGAAGTGTGGGGACCAACACGCCGCTTTGGGCTTTAGCTGCGTATGGCGCATATCGCTTAGGTCGCCGTCATGACCTATCCCTTTTAGCGATTGTTTTAGCTGGGAGCGTCT
>JANXAJ010000050.1 GCA_025062295.1 Bacteroidia bacterium
TCAGTTCCTCCAAAACAAGGAAAGGGAGGCAAACCCGGGTTCATTTGCCCATTCCCCCCCCCAGAGCCAGGGGTGCCACCTCCTCCATCGTTTCCCCTCGTACCATCAGCTCCCCTGGAACCAGCCCCAGCCGTTACATCACAGCGCACGATTCGGTAGTTAGAGCAGTTATTGAGGTAAATCCCATACACACTAATGCCATGGCGCGAGTTTGGATGAACTGAATTGGGATCATATCCTTGCACTTCTACTACCAAGTCTTGAAGGCGGAAGTTTGTGCGACCCACCGCTCGGATGCCCACTAAACGCGGTACTTCAGGTGCATTGAGGTTGGCCCCTTCTGGGTTGGCGTTGGTTCGTCGGATGCGAGTCGTAGCACCATTAGACTTGCGCCACGTGGTACGGTCATAACCGCCCTCTATAACGATGTGATTGCTACATATGTCCAAGGTAGTATTGCGCACATAGTCCCCACTGGCAAGGCGCAGGACGATAAAAACATTAGGATCATTGCCTGGATTAAAGCCTGGGGCACTAGCTTGACCACAGGCTTGAGACAATGCATAGTCTAAAGTGGCCGGGTTGGTTTTAGAGCCGCAGCCAGCTCCACCTGCACAGCCGCCTTGCGGCACTACGTACCAAATGCGATTGTCCCCACACGCATCTTGTGCATACACCCATACTGCAAGCCCTAAGAGGAGGAGAGGAGCCCTCATCGCAGGCAATAGTACAACTTTTTCTCAAATCCAAAATACACTTGGGGAGCTCATCTCTACCTCTCATGCAGCTTTTTTTGCAGGAGAAAAGTTATCATTGGGATAGCTATGCGCTACAGCTTGGGACTTTTACCCGCACTCTTGTGCGGACAGGCTTTGTACATTGGAAGTGAATTTACGATGCTTCGTTTCCATAGAGGGCTATACCCTGCACTTTTGGCCAGTGGAGTCATGGGAGGAGTGGGATGGGAACTCTATAAGTCAGGACAAGCTTACATGCTACTCGGCTGGAGCGAGGCCCGACTGATGTACCTTTTCAGCGCCAGCGGCTCGCCCTTTTTCCCAGGTGCCACAATAGGAACTGCTCTCCGAATAGAGCTACCCTTTCGTCAAAAATACTACCTCCAAGGGGGGATAGGAATGGATGGATATATTTTACACTTCAGGGATGGAGGAGGCACGTCTCTCCAAGACCGCCAGCTTCGCCCCATTCTAACCTTTGAATGTGGGAGCTTTGCTTTCGCTGACGGTATCTTCCTCCGGTATAGCTTTTATCCCCTTCCTGGTACAACAGGTAAATTCGTTTTCACTATCGGTTCCTACTTAGGGGAATAATTTGCTTGCAAAGGATCTTCCTCAACACAAGGTCATCTTAGGCTTTTATCAAGAAGGATATCTCCAGGTCCTGACTTTAGGTTTCGCCTTAGGAAGTAACTACCTGATGGAGAGCGATTGGAGCGAAACCTCCCGAATCTATTTGCGTGAGCTTCCCTCTGGAAAGACCATTACTACTGGCTCTGGAGAGGACTATTTGAGCCTTGCATATGCCTGCTTCCTACTCTAATCGGTTCTAGAGAGTTGATGAGAGGGGAAAACTCTCCATCTGCAAGACCCAACCCCTCAAGATGCGTCCTTTAGCCTGCTTTGCTCGTGAAGATGGAGGCAAGGATGGTCTCAAATGGAGCTACGGCGGTCCCTTTTCCAAAATAGGATGCTGGAGTTTCTACTACCTTACCATACTTCTAAGAGACGATGATCCACTCCTGGCCAGAAGGAGGGGGGCTTTGGTCCTGCATATTTCTTAATCCATTCTGGCAAGCGGACCCGCTCTTCAGGATAGGCTCGCACCAGCCAAGCTATCTGACGCTTGCGGACCAGCTTCTCTATCTGGATTGCTTTGGTTTCCTCTAAGGAGAGCCGCTTTCGCTCAAGTCTAACGGCAGAGGTCTGAGCAAACCCTTCTATGCCTGGCAGACCCTCTATATATCGCCGAAAGCCCTTAGAGCGGGATGGGGCGGGAACGAAGACTTCTATGTGCTTGAGTGCCCATACACGCCGCCGCTCCAGACGAGGACGAGCCAAGCGACGCGCCTTTTGATCGTAGAAATGAGCAAAAACATAAGTACGCCAGCCCATCACATATCCTGCCACAGGGACTCTTCCATACTTCTGTGTATTGACCCACTCCCCAATGGAGACCCCGCTGTAAGCACTGGTTACTTGACAGTGCTTTTTATGATGGGTAAAGACATACCTCAGGTCATGGGCAAGGCGCTCTGCTGAGGTGGATACACCTATTTTCTGAGCATCGCAGAGCACTTTATAGGAAGAAGGCAGGCGATGCTCAAGAGAAGGGCTCCGACAGGTATAATGCTCATAGTTTTGGCGAGGGAGAGGGTATCTTTTGCAGCGTTGGCGCTCCGCTAAGACTCGTCGACGCGGCCGAGCTGGAGAACATGCTAAACGCTCTCCCTCCAATGAGTAGGAAGGTAAAGAAGGAGCACAAGACGCCTGGGGGGGGCGACGATGACGAGGAGAACTTTGGACATAAAACCTATACTCGGGTGTGGGCTTATGAGAGGGAGAAGAGGGTAAAGGCACCCTAAAGCGCTCTGCTCGCTGAACATGAGAAGGGACAGATTCATAGGTTCGGAAGCCTTCTTGTCTCTCAAGCGGCTTGTGTCGGGGAGTATAGACTGGCGACCTGAGTCTTTCTACTCGCTGCCACCGCCGATGCAAACGGCGACTCTCCCGCCGTGCCTCAGCCAATTTCAGTATCTGCCTCTTCCCTTTCCTTTCACGAAGCTCTACTTTCTCTGCACATGATGAGCCCTGACATCGGGCAGATACCTTCACACTCTGCCCGAAGACCCCACCTAACAAACAGCATGAAAGCACTAAACAACGCATCAATCTTTTCTCTCTGCAAATATCAGAAGTTTTGCTGGTCTCCTTTCTCCACTTTTTCTCCTCCATCAGGATTTTCGCTGAGGCAGCCCCCTCCATCTTGATAGGCAAGCCCTTTCATTTCACCAATAGGCAAAAGCTACTCCAGGCAGTTTCATCTACACGCCCCAGCTCTTGACCAAGACTAAACTTTTTGACGGTGGGCAATCGCAGCCGCTCTATCTAAAAGGGTATCATTTCGGAATGAAACTTGTATCCTACTTTTGTGGTTATATGACCTGTATGGTGCAGCTTACAGTGCTGGGGCTTATGGGAACGCTATGGGCTCAAATTGGCTCAGCCTCTAAAGCCCGAGCCGCTGAGTTAGCCCTCCAAGAAGCTCGCTCTGCAGCTCTCTCTATAGATTGGGACAATATTCTGTGGACCTTGGTGTGGCTTGAGACCCTTGGGATTGTCCTACTTTCCTTTCGCCTTATCCAACTCGTGGTACGCTACACAGGCTATGATCCCTTTGCCGCTTGGGATAGAGACAAGGCAAATATGAGGCTATGGATGGGAGTAGGCTTAGGGGGTCTTGCTCTGGCTGTATGGGGAGCGATTAAGTATGCTCCATTTGCTCTTCCTGAAGCCGCCTCTATTCATGGAAAATACATAGACAGCTTGAAGGACTTCACCCTCTCATTCACTTTTCCAGCCTTTATACTCGTACATTTACTTCTTTTCTACATGATATGGCGCTATTATAATGGAAAATCGCGCGCAGCCGTGTATGAGCTGACGAATCACACATTAGAGAGAGGAGTGCTGATTGCGATAAGTATTCCTGTGGTTGTGATTGCAGGATGGGGGATATATGTATGGAGTCTGCCTGTTCATGGACAGACCCCTCAAGAAAATCAACGAACCTTAGAAATAGAGGTAGTTGCGGAGCAATTCCAGTGGCGCGTACGATATCCCGGAGCTGACAATAAGCTGGGGCGATATCATTATAAGCTGATTGGCGGGGAGAATGTACTGGGATTAGATTTTACTGACCCTAAAGCTCAAGATGACCTTCTACCAACTGCGAAAGAAATCCATCTGCCCGTCGGCGCTCTTGTTACTATTCATGTACGCTCCAAAGACGTGCTTCATTCTTTGTACCTTCCTCATTTTCGTTCTCACGTCTATGCAGTTCCAGGACAAAAGAATCAAGTCATGCTAGTTCCTACCGTCACGACGAAAGAAATGCGTCGTAAACTTCAAGACCCTGAATTTGACTACGAGCTAGCATGTAATCAGCTTTGTGGGGGTGCCCATTACAATATGAGAATGAAGGTCGTTGTAGAGAGCTGGGAAGAGTATACTCAATGGCTCTCCCGACAGAAGCCTGCTTACGCTCCCCCCCAATCCTTGGCTGTGAATCAAAAACTCAAATCATAAGTGCATATGGCAACGCATCAAGCCACGGCTGTGGGGACAGTACCCCATACTGAGGTTCATCACGAACATCATCACGAATCATTCTGGACCAAGTACATCTTCAGCCAAGATCATAAAACCATCGCCAAGCAGTTTCTCCTGACTGGCTTTACGGCTGGATTTATTGGGATTTTGCTTTCAGGCATTTTCCGTCTCCAATTAGCTTTTCCTGATGTCAGTTTCCCATTTTTAGAGACCCTTTTAGGCAAATGGGCTCCGGAGGGCCGCTTAGACCCGAATTTTTATATGGCGCTAGTCACTATGCATGGGACGATTTTGGTCTTTTGGCTCCTTACGGGAGGACTCAGCGGGACCTTTGCCAATCTTCTGATTCCTCTTCAGTTAGGAGCTCGGGATATGGCCTCACCGTTTATAAATATGCTTTCTTTCCACTTCTTTTTCTGGGGAACAGTAGTTCTATTTGCTTCTTTCTTCGTGGAGACTGGACCAGCGGGAGCGGGGTGGACGGTGTATCCGCCTCTGAGTGCTCTTCCTCAAGCAATGCCAGGCTCTGGATTGGGAATGATTCTCTGGATTATAGCGCTTGTGCTCTTTGTAGTTGGAGTTCTTATGGGGGGACTGAATTATATCACGACTGTTCTGAATATGCGTACGCAAGGGATGTCTCCCTTCCGTATGCCGCTGGCGGTGTGGTCCCTTTTCACTGTCGCGGTCTTAGGCCTATTGAGCTTTCCACCCGCTGTCGCAGCTTTTATTCTCCTTCTGTTTGACCATAGCTTAGGCACTAGCTTCTACCTCTCTGACATCTACATTGCTGGTCAAGCTCTCCCTCAACAGGGAGGAAATGTCCTTCTTTACCTTCACCTTTTCTGGTTCCTCGGCCATCCTGAAGTGTATATTGTGCTTCTTCCTGCTTTAGGGATTACTTCAGAGCTCATTAGCACTCACGCCCGCAAACCCATATTCGGATACAAAGTCATGGTGTATTCCATATTGGGGATTGCTTTTGTGTCTTTCATTGTATGGGCTCATCACATGTTTGTCTCAGGGATGAATCCTCTTTTAGGCTCTATTTTTACGGCGACGACTCTGCTGGTGGCTATTCCTTCTGCCATGAAGATATTCAACTACATCTTCACCCTTTGGAAGGGACGGGTTCAGCTCAATACTCCGATGCTTTTCGGGATTGGAACGGTCTCCTTTTTCATTAGCGGTGGATTGACAGGCTTCTTCTTAGGTGTGGCTCCTATGGATATCCCTCTTCATAACACTTATTTTGTCGTGGGACACTTTCACCTAGTGATGGGGGTTTCTGCGGTATTTGCAATGTTTGGCGGCACTTACCACTGGTTTCCTCGCCTCTGGGGGCGAATGATGAATGAGCGGCTGGGATATATTCACTTCTGGCTCACTTTCGTTGGAGCCAATTTAGTGTTTTTCCCTATGTACTACATGGGATTTGGCGGGGTCCCTCGGCGGTACTACGCATTTACTGAGTTCTCATTCACAAATAAATGGGCAGACCTGAATGTATTCATAACAATTGCCGCTCTCATCACCATTTTTGGACAACTGATTTTCATCTATAATTTCTTCCATAGCATGTTTTACGGTCGTCCTGCGCCTCGCAATCCATGGAAGGCCACGACGCTGGAGTGGAGTGCACCTGTAAAGCATTTACATGGCAACTGGCCCGGCAAGCTTCCAGTAGTCCATCGGTGGGCTTACGACTATTCAAAGCCTGGGAGTCCAGTGGATTTTATCCCTCAGTACATCTCAGATGAAGACATTGCTCGAGGTGTACGTTGGTGGGAAGAAGACTTTGATCCTTCTACCGTAATAGACCGAGAGGAACCTTCAGGAGGAGAAAAACGGGTCAGTGCACCTGAACCGGTTATTACCCCCCTCCCTTCGCCTCATCAAAAACCTGAAGCACCCTCCTCTTCTTAGATGGAGAGTCAGCAACATCTGCAGCGCTTTCGCCGGCTGAGTATGATGGTCTTTGTACTCTTTCTTGTCGTGATTTTAGCAGGCGTTACTGTGCGGGTGTTAGAAGCGGGGATGGGCTGTCCTGATTGGCCCAAGTGCTATGGACAGCTCATCCCCCCTTGGCATGAGAGCCAACTCCCTCCTGATTATAGGGAACGATTTGCTGTGGCTGGACGGCTGGCTGAGCCATTTGACCCTCTCAAAACATGGGCTGAGTATCTCAATCGTCTCGTGAGCGTCATAGCAGGGGCTGGTGTGTTTCTGATGGTTGGATACGCTTGGCTTTTTCTGAGGAAATATCATCGGATTTTGATCTATGCCACTGCCATTCCGTGTCTGCTCCTTATCCAGGCCCTTATCGGCTGGCAGGTGGTAGCTACCTACCTGGCAGAATACATGATTACTATCCATATGTTGTTTTCTTTAGGTCTTACTCTGACAGCGCTTCTGAGCTGGGCACAGACCTTTGGCTTGAGTCCTCGCATGCCACAGGGCGAACTGAAAGGCTACTATGTATTAGGATGGGTTAGTCTAGGGGCTCTCTTGATTCAGATTCTACTTGGAGCGAGCCTTCGGAGCATAGTCACCCGAGAGGGCTTGGCTTCAGCCATGGAGACACAAACCTTTATCATTCATCGGTCATTTTCATGGATTGTTTTAGGATTATGGGCTTATTATCATTGGCGGCTCTTTCGGGAACCGACCCGGCATCCATTCGCTCGGCGCTGGGCTCTCCTCACAACAGCAGCTCTGATGATCCAACTGCTTATAGGGGCTTTTATGAGCTACATTACTTTCAGTGGAGCTGCAAAAGTAGCCCATCTTTGGCTTGCCCTCTTTGCCTTCAATAGTGGATTTATCTCGCTCTACTTTTTCAAACATTCTGTCTATGGCGGTGCTCCTCAGCCTCTCTATCAGCTTTCTTCATAAACTGAAGTTATATCTTCAACTTACTAAGCCCCGTCTCAGTATAGTAGTTGTTTTTTCTGCTCTCATCGGGGGGCTGGTAGCAGGAGCTTCTGAGGTGATGGACATTCTATGGTTAGGATTAGGAGGATATATGCTGACCGGCTCGGCGAATGCTGCAAATCAGGTGTGGGAACGTCATACGGATGCACTCATGCAGCGCACCAAAGGAAGACCCCTCCCTGCAGGACTTTTATCAGTGAAGGAAGCTACTGGGTTTAGTCTCATCCTTTTGATTACCAGTGTGTTTTGCCTTGCACAGCTGGGATGGGATGTGGTGCTCTTAGGTCTTTTAGCTTGGAGCCTCTACCTTTTTGCTTATACTCCTCTCAAACGATGGGGTCCTATCGCTGTGGTGATAGGAGCGATTCCTGGCGCTATACCCCCTGTAATCGGTTATTGGGCGATGCAGAGGGAGATTACCCCGATCCTCATCGCTCTTTTCGTACTTCAGTTTGCCTGGCAATTTCCTCACTTCTGGGTAATAGCCTGGCTTGCTCGAACCGATTATGAACGAGCGGCATTTCAGATGCTACCTTTTCCCCCTCATCGCATTCAAGAGAACGCTCGGGCTATAACCCTGTCAATCATAGCGCTTCCAGTTCTCTCTGTGCTTCTCCTCCCTCTTTTACCCTGGAAAGCATGGGTATGGGCTTTTTGCTTGGGAACCGCTTTGGCTGGAGTGGCTCTGTATCAAGTGAATCTCCACTCAAACCGAATGATGCGTAGCCTTCTGCTAAGTCTAACCGCTTACCTGACCTTTTTATACCTTGGGATATGGATGCTCCTGTGACGCAAGAACGGATTCGTCTGCACCCCAAAGAACTTCTCTTGTGGCTTTATTTAGGCGCAACTGCTATGCTCTTCGCGGGCTTTACAAGCGCCTATCTGGTTCAGCGGTTCAGTGAATACTGGAAAACATTTGATATACCAGTGGTCTTTTGGGTCAATACGGTGATTTTAGTGGGGAGCAGCTTTACGCTCTGGTGGGCTCAGCGTGGATACCGTCGTGGGGACCCGTGGCAGCTCCAAGTCGGACTTATGGCTACCATGGTAATGGGGGTAGTTTTTCTGTTAGGGCAGTTTTTGGGGTGGCAGCTTTTAGTTAGACAGGGACTGTTCCTTGCAGGCAATCACAAAGGAGCGAGTTATTTCTACGTTCTCTCAGGTCTTCACGGACTTCACCTAATAGCGGGGCTGATTGTAATAGGCTACTGGACTTACAAAGCCCTACGATATCAGGTAGGGTCTGAGTCATGGCTGGGTCTGCGATTAGCAGGAATTTTCTGGCACGGACTGGACCTTCTGTGGCTCTATCTTGTTGTATTTTTGCAAATCAATCAACTCTTCTGAATATGGCAGCAATTGCTACACAGACACAAGAAGTGAGCTCGCCATGGGGGGGCGGACGCTCTCCCTTTGGAAACGTAAGTTGGGGCAAGCTGATGATGTGGGTTTTCCTTCTCTCGGATGCTTTCACTTTCGGGTCCTTTCTGACAGCGTATGGATTCATTCGGTTCAAAGCCCCGAACTGGCCAGATCCAGAAAAAGTATTTGATGCGGCACCCTTTTTAGGACACGGCTACCCTCTGGTCTTTGTCGGACTTATGACTTTTATTCTCATTGTGAGTAGCGTGACCATGGTCCTCTCAGTTGAAGCTGGACACCAGAAGGACCGCAAACGAGCGGCCCTTTATCTTTTTTATACTATCCTTGGAGGGCTAACTTTTCTGGGATGTCAAGCATGGGAATGGACCCACCTAATTCATGGCGGTACCACCCTCACAGGCAATCCCTTCGGCGCATCTCAATTTGGTCAGTTCTTTTTCCTCATCACGGGCTTTCACGGATCACATGTAGCCAGTGGGGTTATCCTCAATCTGGTCGTACTGATCCAGATTTTACGAGGGGATTTTGACCGAATCGGTCATTATAACCGGGTGGAAAATATCGGTTTGTATTGGCACTTTGTGGATTTAGTCTGGGTATTCGTATTTACTTTCTTCTACCTACTCTGACCTATGGCTTCAGCAGATTATACAGCTTTAGAGGAAAAGCAACGGAGAGGCCTTTTAGGCTTTCTTCTTCCCTCTGGGCATAGCATCTGGGATAAGGTATGGATCCCATTCCTGATCCTATTTGTAATTACAGTCATGGAGTTCGTAGTCGCCTTTACTATGCCAAAGGGCGGTGTCAAAACAATGACATTTGTTCTAATGACCTTAGCAAAAGCTTTTTATATTACAGGATACTTTATGCACATGCGGTATGAGCGAGCGAGTTTAGCCTTGGTGATTATCTCGCCAATACTCCTTCTCATGGCGCTTTTTATCACTCTTTGGTATGAAGGAGCCAAACTTTTTCAGCTCCTTTTCGGTGGATGAAATGGCGACAAGCACTAATAGCCCTGCTGATTTTCCTTTTGCCATTTTTAGTATGGGCTCTTCTTAGCACAGGAAAAACCCATTACAAGCGACTTCCGATTTTGGGTCCGTACGAGGTGCCTCGACCGGGTGACACGGTTTGGCACACTCTTCCTCCTTTTTCGCTTTTGAGCCAAGACAGCTTAGCTTTTACCCTTGACTCTCTCAAGGGCCGAATTCATATAGCGAATTACTTTTTCACGCGCTGTCCAGGGATTTGCCCTCGGCTCAGCCAATCTATGGCAAGGCTGCAAGCCTTTCTCAAAGATAAACCTTATCGGATTCGGCTCGTTTCCTACACTATAGACCCCCTTCACGATACGCCCTCCATCTTGCGCCAATACGGCCAGCAATATGGAGCTGACTTTGCCCGATGGACATTTGTAACGGGAGCCGAAACAACTTTGTATCGATTGGCAGTGAAAGGCTATCTTATACCTGTAGACCGAACAGGCGACACTACAAAAGGGGAATTAGGCTATATACATAGCGATATGCTTATTTTAGTAGATCCTACCCTGCGCATTCGGGGATTTTACAGTGGTATAGACTCTACTCAAGTGCAAAAACTGATGGATGATATCAATCTGCTTCTTTTGGAGGAGAAGGCAAACTTCACTCGGCAGTGATACTACCCTCTCTCCTGAAACTGCACTCACGCTCCAAGCTCTGTACGATTAACTCAAAGCGAGTGTAAGCTCTCGAGCAGTTCATCCAGCTCGGCATAGGTCGTATACACATGGGGAGCGATGCGAATGCCTTGCAGTCCCATCCACTCAATCGCTGCTACTATAATGCGATGTTTCTCTAAGAGGTGGTCTGCCAGCCGCTGAGGGGACCACCCCTCTACTTGAATGGTGGCTATCCCCCCTGCCCATTTTGTGGGAGTGAGGGAACGAATCTTAGGAAGATGGAGAGCTCGAGAGAGCCAGTACTCTCGAAGCGCTTTGAGCCTCTGGGTTTTCCGAGTAAGACCTATCTGTTCATGAAATTCTATCGCCGCGGCTATGGCCTGCTCGGTGGGAATGGAACGCGTCCCTAAGTGCTCAAACTTTCTAATATCGTCTACCTTACGTTCGGGGGGAGCGGCAAAAAGAGGCCAAATATCCTTGATGCGTTCCCGCTTCACGTACAGAAGTCCTGTACCGAAAGGGGCACAAAGCCACTTATGAAGACTGACGCCTGCAGCGTCACACCCCATTGAATGAAAGTCAAGAGGAATATGAGCATAACTATGAGCGGCATCTACAATCGTAAAAATTTCTCTCTTCTGAGCCTCAGCGATGACCCCTTCAACAGGGACTATCTGCCCTGTCCAGTTGATGAGATGGGTCAAATGGATTACACGGGTGCGAGGAGTGAGGGCTTCAAGGTATGGAGCTATGAGCCTTTCAGGCTCGTCACTGGGAAGGGGCAAGCGCACCCACTTGACTTTGATTCTATCCCGTTGCTCTCGCTGCTTCCACGCAGCTATCATACTGGGATAGTCGCTCTCAGCGGCAATTACCTCATCTCCCGCTTTGAGACTAAGACCGAAGATGACGGTCTCAAGAGCTTCAGTAGAATTACGCACAATAGCAATTTCCTCTGGATCAGCTCCACCTATGGCAGCTAGACGACGCCGAATCGGCTCTTTCTGATCTTGAAGGCGCCACATTGTATAGACTGGAGCTTCATTTGCGGCAAGCTCTAGCCGAAAGAGCGCTTCTATGACAGAACGAGGATGAGGAGAGACGCCACCATTATTGAGATTGATGAGGGAAGGATGAAGAGGAAATTCTGAACGAACCCATCTCCAGAAATCCTCCTCTGTTTCAGGGGGAGGGAAAGGAGAAGGGTGTTCCCAGTGACTGATGGCTTCAAAAGGAAGTCCTGTGAGGAGAGCCACTGCCTGAAGGAATTGCCGTCGATCCATGTTTCCAAAGCTATATAGTTTTAGGAGATAGTGAATGT
>JANXAJ010000051.1 GCA_025062295.1 Bacteroidia bacterium
GGTTTGGGTGGTGCTGCCCCAAACATTTGCAAAAAATAGCCAAAAAATCCGTTCTTTGTTGGGGTGTTTTTGTGGGGGCTCGGGGTGGGGGGGCGGCCCCCCCCTTTGGGGGGCGCCCCGCCGCTCTTCCTCAGTTAAAGCATGCCTGCGGGCACATCCCTTGATTGGATGCGCCCACAGCCAGACTCACACCCTCTTCCTTACCGTCCGCAAAAGCCCCCTCTTCGGCATCCTGCTCGCTTCCCGAAGTAGGCACGAGCCATCTGCGTGCGATAGTTGCGTCGCCATGGACTCCACGACTCCTTGATTTCCACCGCTTGTTCGGTCAAGGTCATTCGTCCATGCGGCATAAACTCAGTCTTGCTCATAAATTGGGCTTTCGCCCCATACCCTCCGAGGAGGGAAACCGCAAACAAGGTTATGCTTGTCATACACTAAATATACGCAGAATAAGCTGAAGATGGTTGCAGACCTGCTGCTGATCCCGTCATTACTCTTTTGGTAGTTGCCTTTCCAGGGCTTGAGCTTCATCTCGGTACTTCTTGGCTTCGGCTGCTTTTCCCTGAGCTTCATAAAAGTCCGCTATGTCTAAAAGAAGAGCAATATACTCAGGATGAACCCGCCCCACAGCCTTCTCATAGAGGGATTGTGCTTCTTGATACAAAGGCTGGGCTTCACTATACTTTTTCTGCTCGGTATAAAAGTTGGCTAAATTATGAACCACCGAAATGTAACTAAGATGCTGCTTACCATATGATTTTTCGTATAACGATTTGGCTTCTTGAAAGAGGGCTTCGGCTTCCTTGTATCGCTTCTGATCTGCATACACTACGCCCAAGTTTGAGATTACATCTGCATATTCAGGATGGTCTTTCCCTATAGACCTTTCATAAATTGTGCGGGCTTCTATATAGAAGGCCTCAGCCTCTTTGTATCGCTTTTGAGCCTCATAAAGGTCTCCTAAGTTGTTTAGAATCTCTGCATAGGCGGGGTGCTCTTTTCCAAAAAGGGCTTCTCGTAGTGAGCGAGCTTCCATAAGAAGCGGTTCAGCTTCTGCATAGCGTCCTTGCTTCTGATAAAGCAGAGCAAGATTATTCAAAACATCCGCATAAAGAGGATGTTTTTTTCCTAAAGTTCTCTCATAGATGCCTTTAGCCTCTTGATAAAGCTTCTCAGCTTCCTTATATTTTCCTTGCTCTGAGTATAGATTGGCAAGGTTATCAATGATTCCTGCATAATCTGGATGCTCTTTTCCGATATGCTGCTCAAAGAGGCTACGAGCCTGAAGGTAGAGAGGTTCTGCTTCTTTATATCGCCCTTCTCGCTCGTAAAGCTCTGCTAAGTTATTGAGGCTAGCGATGTAATCTGGATGAGCCTGACCTAAAAGCTGTGCCCGAAGGCTTCTGACTTGAATCATGAGGCTCTCCGCTTGACGATATTTACCCTTTTTCTCGTAGAGCTCAGCGTAGTTATTGAGAAGATTTGCATAGGAGGGGTGAGATTTTCCTAAAGTCTTCTCATATAGGGATAGGCATTCTCTGAATAGCTTTTCGGAGTCCATGAATCGTCCCTTTTCTGCATAGAGACTAGCAAGATTGTCTAAAAGCTCTGCGTAGTCGGGATGGGTCTGACCTAAAGTCTGCTCGTAGATTTTTTTGGCCTCTATGTAGGTAGTTTCTGCCTCTGAGAAGCGCCCTTGACTTTCATAGAGCTCTCCTAAGTTATTCAGCACCTCTGCACAAAAGGGATGCAGTTTCCCATATATGCTTTCGCAGAGGGCCTTGGCATTCTGGTAGAGGGATTCGGCTTCTTTGTATCTCCCTAAGTCTTCATAAAGCTCAGCGAGGTTATTAGTTATAGCTATATAGTCTGGATGAGAAGTTCCCACGGTTTTCTCAATGATGCGGCGGGCTTCTTCATAACCTTTCTCTGCTTCCTTGTACTTGCCCTGAGCTTCATATACTCTCGCCCTATTGCTGAGTACCTCTGCTAAAGCTGGATGTTGCATGCCCATCTTGAGTTGGATGAGAGCTAAGGCTTCTGAGAAGAGCTTTTCTGCTTCTGAGTATCGTCCAAGCTCATGGTAGAGCCCTCCCAAGTCATTGAGGAGGTCTGCATATTCAGGATGATCCTTGAGAGAATGGGCTTCGTGGGTAGAACGAGCATTGGCATAGAATCGCTCTGCTTCGGTGTAGGCACCGAGATAATGATGAAGAAGCCCAAGCTTCCTGAGGGTGCGGGCATAGAGTAGGGTATTTCGCTGACCTTTTCTCTCATAGAAGGCTCGTGCATTCTCAAGAAGGCCTCTGGCTTCATTGAACTGAGCCTTTTGAAGGGCAATGGAGGCTCTCCATAGATTCAGCTCCATAAGTGCTGCACTATCCCGACGAGAAACAGCACTTTTCTCTGCTTGCAGCAGCCATCTCTCTGCGTCGGAGAGCCGATGAAAGCCCAAAAGGCACTCAATCAAGCCTGCGTAGGCTTTAGATTGGGTTTGAGCATCGGCGGAATTGGCAAGGCCCTCATAGAGACGAATGGCTTCCCCGCACTTTCCTACTTGACGAAGGCTGTCGGCTCGCTGAAGCTCAACCGACTGGGCCATAAGGAGGGACCCCCAGAAAATAAGTGTCCATTTCATGAGGCAAATATACGCCTTTGGTTCTGCTTGTTCCTAGGAGTAGAAGCAGACGGTAAGGTCGTTTGAGATATAGCCTTGCCTTGACGCAAGTAGCTGCTCCAAATAATACAGAGAGGCTTTCATATTCCCCTCTCTTTCAGGAGAAACTTTCATCCTCTGAAGAATCCTCTTCTCTCCTATCTATCCTTTTTTCCGAAAAGCCAGCAAATCAGCGCTTGACATGTCGCAGCTATCCTACCTTTCCATGTTCTCCACTTGAGCTGAAATTCATGGAATAGTTTTCACCTTTTCACCTTCGATTAAGTAAGCATATATAAAGTTTATCCCCACAATTCATATAGATACCATGAGAGTAGCTTTGACTTGGCGTCCCATTTGATCTGCAAAGAACCGCATCAGGTCGGGATATGCTCTATATGAGCGATTGAGGAGGTTTTCTCCTCCTACGATAATTTTCCATCCTTTTAGACGATAGGAGAAGGAAGCACCCAGCAGCCCATAGGCGGGCGGTGGAGGGAGGTACTCACTAGTGAGGCTGTACCGGTGCTGACGCCCTTGATAGTACCAGGAGAGTTCGCACTCCCAGGAAGACCGCTGAAAGCGTAGGGTAGGCGTGAGTACCAGCGGCGGGAGAAGGGGAAAAGGGAGAGGACGGGTGCTATACACATTACCCCAGACGTAAGCTCCACGCAACTCCCAAACGATCGAGGGAGTGATAGCTTCTATCCAGCGCCCGCTTAGACTGACCCAAGTGGCGGGAGACTGATGAAAATTGAGACTAAGGGCGGCTCCTCTGAGGGAAAGGACGGGCATCCCTATCCTTTCCCATATAAATGCTGGAGAGAAATAAGCTCCGATTGCCCCTGCCAATCGTTTATCTTCCCAGGAGAGTCGGAGGCTCCAAATAGGCTCTGCTCGAAAAGTATTTCCACCAATGTAAAAAGCTGCGTGGGCTTGGTGATAGCCGTAGGCATAGAGCTCAGCAGGATTGGGAGGGCGCATAAGAAAAGCGGTCTGAAGGCACCATTTCGCTATGTACTTTAGCTCAAAGGCAAGGGGTAGAAAGCTTCTCTGTACCTGAGGCAGAGGTTGGCCTCCTGATTGTGGAATCACCCGATAAAAGTGATAGAAGAGCGGTTCAAAACGCAGACCAGTTTCCCATCGCTGCCATCGGTAAAGGCAGTATCCACCGGCTTGGTACCGCTGATAGGAAGGGATAAAATAGGCATATTGCCGATAATTTCTCTGGGTCTGCAGAAAGATTCCTCCTGTCCAGGGACCCCGCTCATAAGTCATTTGAAGAAAGTAAGTGGTGAGCTGAAGGTCTAAAGCTACCCCTTCTCTACTGGTGTAGAGTCCAACAAGGTCATATTCTCGGCGGCGATTGAATTGCCTTCCGAAGAGAAGTGTCCATACACCTTGATTAGGGCTTAGATAAGAGATGTTTAGGCTTACCAGCTCATGGATAACATTCTGGTAGGGGGGCTCTCGGCGATAGGAGAAGGTAGAAGGCACGGGGGGGAATGGGGCGCGTATAGCCCGCTCTAAGTCGCTAAGGTTGCCTGTATGCATGCCTTGAAATAGACCGATCTGGGCGTTGAATTGGGCGTAGAAAACGCGAAACTGCCAGCGACTCCAGAGTCGGTGCAGGGCGAAACTAGCGTGGGCTTGTTCTGTGCCAGTGCCAGTGAGATAGTAGTGAGGTGTGTGGAGGGTTCCTAAGCGCAGAAGAGTGGTTTGCAAGCGGTAGCCCCATCCTCGTACTGTAGATTGCCAGCGGAGGCTGAGGTTACCTCCCCGCCCGTTTGTCATTCCGCTCAAAAGCAAGCGCCCCTCTCCTTTTTGCAGGCAGCAGACCGAGGGAAGAGGAAGGACGATAGCCCCTCCCACAGCTTCCGTCCCATGGCGAATAGGAGAAGGTCCCAACTCTACCTGAATCTCTTCTGCGCTAAAGGGATCTATCTCAGGTGCATGGTCCTCTCCCCACTGCTGTGAGGCAAACGGCTGTCCACCCTGCCAGTAGGCGATGCGGGTGCCCCGCAGTCCCTCTATGAGAGGCTTATTGATAAGAGGACCTGCTCGGCTCAGGGTAATGCCAGGCACCTGAACAAGCTGAGCAGCTAGCCCTTTCTCTCCTTCTGAATGGTGAAAAGGGTCTATGCGCACAGCTTCTCCTCGTTGGGCTTCAATCACCACTTGATGGAAAGAGCCTTTCCCCCTCAAAGTCAAAGGGGCTTCCAAAGGAAGGCGAACCTTCGTCTCAAGTACCACATGCCCTTCTAACCATACCCGCACTCTATAGTCCCCTGCACATAGATAATGAATGTGAAAAAAACCCTCTTCATCTGTGGTATCTTGAATCCCTGTCGGAAGCACCTCTACAATACTCCCTGGCCACTCTGTAAATCCAGCAAGCTCATGTACCGCTTCGCAAGGCTCTTGGCTGTATAGGGAAAAGAAAAAAAGGGGTACGATCTTGATGTAAGCTCCTAATCTTGCGCCTATTTTTTTGTCAATCCCCATTTCATTCATGATTGAAAATAAAGAATACTGCGAGATATATCATCCCAGCTCTATTTGTCCCATAAGCCAACTCCCCTCGCAAAAGGGGCATATCTTTTTCTGGTAAGTTTTGCCACAATGCTGCAAAAATATGAAGTCCTTTCTGAGAGCCGAGCCGCCAGTGCAGAGAAGGGGGTAGAACTGTAATACCTACTCTCGGGTTTCGTAACTTTGGCAAAATGGCAAAGGTTGAGATGGAGGTCGTAGGGCTCAGTCGATCGCCCACGGAACCGTACAATGCGTTTGTCATTATGCTGAGAGAACGGTATGGCTCGCGGCGTCTTCCTATTGTGATTGGATTTCCTGAAGCTCATGCTATCAATGTAGAGTTAGAGAATCTGAAGCATCCTCGTCCTCTTACTCATGATCTTTTCATTAACACTCTTCGAGAGATAGGGGCTTCTTTGATAGAAGTAACGATTGATAAGCTTCAAGATTCCACTTTTTTTGCGCATTTACTTGTAGAGAGTGGAGGACGAGAGGTAGAGGTAGATTGTCGTCCCAGCGATGGGATTGCCCTTGCTTTGCGAGCGCGAGCCCCGATCTACTGTGAAGAGGAGGTGCTTGTACAAGCTGGTCAGCCCAGTGTAGAGGAGGAGGAAGAATCGCCTCCAGCCCGCTCTTCTCGTTCGACTCGGCGCGGTTCTCCCTCTCGCGAAGAGCTGGAACGGCTGTTAGAGGAGGCGCTGGCGAAGGAAGACTATGAGCTAGCTGCCCGTATCCGAGATGAACTGCGTAAACTCAAACGCTCTGAGGAGGAGACGGATAACTGATGCAGGTCTTTCTGGGCATACCCCTGCTGCTGTTTTTGGCTTGGGTGGTAGCAGAGCGTCGGCGCCCCCTCATGTGGCGAGTGATTATTGGAGGCATTTGCCTTCAAGTCTTGGCAGGATGGCTCTTCCTTAGGGTACCCTTAGTTCGCTCGCTCTTTGAGACTTTGAGTCGGGCTTTTGTGCGAACCCTAGACTTTGCCCACGAAGGGTCAGAATTCCTCTTTGGAAATCTTGTTCGCCCTGAATATAGTTCCACCTTTGGGTACATTTTTGTTCTTCAGGTACTACCGACCGTTGTGTTTTTTGCGGCTCTGACCTCGGCTCTGTATCATTTAGGTCTTCTTCAGCTTGTAGTACGAATAATGGCATGGGTGATGCAACGGACCTTGGGTACCTCGGGTCCCGAAAGCTTGTGTGTAGCTTCTAATATATTTTTAGGGCAGACGGAGGCTCCACTCCTGATTCGTCCTTTTTTGCCGAAGGTGTCCCGATCGGAACTGCTGGCTGTGATGGTAGGGGGAATGGCGACATTAGCTGGAGGGGTTTTGGCTGCCTATGTGGGATTCTTGGGGGGTAGCGATCCGCTTCTTCGCCAGAAATTTGCTCTCCATCTGATGGCTGCCTCGGTAATGAATGCTCCTGCCGCGCTTGTCTTTGCGAAGATCCTTCTTCCAGAAACTGAAGCTTATTCCTCCCGCTCAATCTCTTCTACTTCCATGCCTTCTGCTTCTTCTGCTAATCTTTTAGAAGCCTTGGCACAAGGAGCAGCGGATGGGCTTCGTCTGGCTGCCAATATCGCTGCGATGCTATTAGCTTTTATTGCCGTGCTGGGACTCCTTAACTACCTTCTCTTTTGGTTCGGTGAAGCCTGCGCGCTCAATCCTTGGATAGTTCAAACTTCAGGCGGTCTCTATACAGGGCTTTCACTGGAGTGGATATTAGGATATCTCTTCCGACCGATCGCCTGGCTTATAGGAGTTGAATGGCGCGAAAGTTTAGCAGTAGGTGCCCTAATCGGGCAGAAGATTGTCATTAATGAGTTTATTGCATATACTCGTTTAGCAGAGATGACATCCCTTAGTGAAAAGGCACGGCTTATTTCTACGTATGCTCTCAGTGGTTTTGCAAATTTTAGTTCTATTGCGATACAGTTAGGAGGGATTGGCAGCTTGATACCGGAGCGGCGTTCAGAATTAGCTTCTCTGGGGCTTCGAGCTGTGTTTGGGGGGGCGTTAGCTTCCTTGTCCTCTGCAGCTTGGGCGGGGCTTTTCCTCTGAGGTCTATAATTTACCTTTGCGTGCATGCCGCGTAAACCCGATAAAAGAGTATATGTCAGGCGCAATCGCGTGCGGAAGAAATTACAGAAGCGTCGTGCATGGGCCCCTATTACGCGTCGTAAAGCCAATCGGCTTCAAGAAACTAATCTGCGTCTTTTAGCTGAGCTTGAGCAGCGGTTAGTATGAAGGCTCCGCTGCGTCTGGGCATCGTAGGCGTGGGGCGTATGGGGGGACTCCATCTTCAGAAGGCTCTTCATCATCCCTCCATTCAAGTAGTGGCCCTTTACGATACAAACCCTACAGTGGTTCAACGGCTCATGGATGAGGGGCTTCCTGTAGTCTCTTCGTATGAGGAGGTTTTGGAAAGAGCGGAAGGAATCATTATCGCTTCTCCTACTCACACCCATGCTTCCTATGCAGAGCTGGCGCTTCGGTCTCAGAAGCATATCTTGATTGAGAAACCAGCGACACTGATGTTGAAAGAGCTGGAAGACCTCATAGCCCTTCAAGAAGAAGCGGGGGTTGTGGCTTTAGTTGGGCATGTGGAGCGATTTAACCCCGCTTTTCGGGCTCTTCAGCCGTACCGTTCTGAACTGCAGATTTTTAGCTTTGAACGGATAGCCCCTTGGACTCCACGAGGGACGGATGCCTCTGTAGTTATGGATTTGCTTATTCATGATTTAGACCTCTTTTGGGCTCTGACAGAAGGGTATCTTGCTGAGGTTAGGGTCTCTGCTTGTCGTTTGCGAAGTGCGAAAGCAGATTCTATTCAAGTGTGGATAGACCTTACAGATGGACGGGGAGCGAGTTTTTTGATTAGTCGCATAGCTCCTCAGAAGCGACGACGGATTATTGCTCATGGCCCTTCTCTATGGGCTGAGGCGGATCTTTTACTGGGGACTTTGTCCTTGTGGTCTCTCTCTGCTACTGAAGACCCTCTTCCCTTGACTGTGCCTTTGCCTTACGCTGATGCGCTTATGCTCCAGCTGGAACACTTTTTGCAGTGCATTCAAGAAGGCATTCCTTCTACTCTCTCTCTTCAGCATGTTTATCCGGTCATGGTGTGGGTTCAGCAAGTGGAGATGCTGGCTGAGCGTCGTTTGGTGTTTGCTCCTTAGTTGTCGCTCCTCCTCTGCTTTGCCACCTGCTTATCTTCGGATAAGTGAGGCAAGAGTCATTATTGAGGGGGATACGCTTTTGATTTCGCCTCCTTTGGATGCATGGGTCTATCCAAAAGGACGCTTTCTGACCATCACTGAAGTGGGGGGACGAGTTCCTATTGTGCCAGCTGATCAGACTCCGATTCTTTTAGCGGGCGGGGTCCGTGTGAATGGAATCTCCGCTCAGCGCCGTCCCTATCCCTTCTGGGAATTTGACACCCTTCGTCTACAGCTTTTTCCTGAGCAAGAGATAAGTTATGCTCCACTTTACCGCTATTTTCCGGATACTCTTCTTCAGTACATTTTGAGGGAGGATTTTGAAAGTCCTCAGCTTAGTTTTCGCTTGCTGAATCTTGGTGAGCCTGGAGCTGCTTCTCTTCGGCGCACCATAGCCAATTCATGGAGAGGATTTTGGAGCGGCGAAATCACCTTTTCACCAGCTGCAATCTTTCAAGCAGAGAGTAATATCAGTTTTGAATTTCCCCGTACGGAAGTCTGGCTTGAGCTCTCTGTCAAGGGTACTCGTAATCTTGGGGTCGGACTTACTCGAGAGGACAAACGCACTGGCTCATTCGTGAGTCGGGAGGTCTTGCTCTTACTTCGCCCATCCGATGAAGGGTGGAGTACCTTTTACATTGATCTAACTCCTTGGGTTTCTCAAGGAGCAGGCCTCTACCGCTATCGGCTCTACCTCACGAGCATTGGCGATACAGCCTCTACGCATACTCTCTTTTTAGATGATATTCGGATTCTAAGCTTGAGACCCATATGAGGCGACAGCTGCTGGGCATATTCTTTGCTGCTCTAGATTTTCTTCTGGCTTATGGGGGATGGATTATCTTTTACTGGATAAGAAAATTCTATCTCTATTCAGATGAGCTGCGACCGGGGACTCTCTGGGAGTACCTGTGGGCGCCGCTGATTGTAGGCACCTATTGGGCAGGCATTTATGGACTGGGGGGAAGCTATAAAGACCCTATTCAGCAATCTATCCTAAGGGAAATCCTGACGCGAGTATGGCTCACGATTTTGGGAAGCCTAGCCCTTTTCTTCATGGCTTTTATAGATGATCCGATACCAAACTATAAAGCTTATCGGATAACACTTTTCTTTTACCTACTCCTGCAGCTCAGCTTGAGCGGGTTTTCCTTACTTCTTATGCGCCTTTTTGTTCTCAAGGTTCTTCGGGAGCGCTTTTTTCACTTTCCGACGGTTATTATCGGAGGAGGCTCTCGTGCTCTTTCTGTCTTAGAAGAACTGAAGCGAATGGGACCGAATTCTGGGTATGATGTGATTGGCTACTTGCTGCCCGAATCTGAGAGTAACGGCGTCTTGGGATCCCAGGCCCCCTATTTAGGTTCAGTTGCAGACTTAGAAAAAGTAATAGTCAAACATGGCGTTCATCATGTAGTAATTGCAACGGAGCGGACGGACGAGAAGACCCTTCAGACAGTTCTCGCTGGAATTAATGGACTTTCAGTAGAGGTGCATTTGGTGCCCGCTCTTCAAGATGTGCTTGGAGGGGGAGTGCGCGTAGGAAGTCCAATAGACATCCCCTGGGTAACTATAGGGCCGCTTTCTCCTTCACCATGGTATGAGCTTATCAAGCGAGTTATAGATATCTTTTTTTCTACTTGCGCCCTTCTTTTCTTAGCCCCAATCATGGCAGTTATCGCCGTACTGGTGCGCCTTTCCTCGCCGGGACCAGTGATTTATCGGCAGGAGCGGATTGGACGAAATGGGCGTCCTTTCATTATGTATAAGTTCCGAACGATGTATGTAGATGCAGAAAAAGGGGGACCTGCTCTAAGCCGGGAAGGGGATCCACGGATAACCCCGATTGGACGATGGCTGCGTAAGACGCGGTTAGATGAGCTGCCCCAATTCTGGAATGTGCTAAGGGGAGAAATGAGCCTTGTTGGTCCCCGTCCTGAGCGTAAATACTACATAGACCAGATTGTAGCTCAGGCACCTGAGTATAAACAGCTACTCAAGGTGCGTCCTGGAATCACGAGCCTCGGTATGGTCAAGTATGGATATGCTTCTTCTGTAGAGGAAATGATCAAACGTATGCGATATGATCTTATCTACTTAGCTAATCGTTCCCTTCTATTAGACCTCAAAATCCTTCTTTATACTATCCTGCGAGTCATCCAAGCACGCGGAAAGTGATACCTTTGGAGGCATGAAAAAGGAAGGACACCCAGAATATCGGTTTGTCGTATTTAAGGACGCGTCAGCCGACTTTGCCTTTCTTACGCGTTCCACTGTCCGTACGAAGGAAACAATCATCTGGGAAGATGGCAAGGAATATCCTCTTGTGAAGTTGGAGATTTCAAGTGCTTCTCATCCCTTCTTCACAGGTAAGCAGAAATTTGTGGATACAGCTCGTCGGGTGGATAAGTTTATGGCCCGATATAATAAAAAGGCTAAGGAGAAAAAGTGAGAAGATTCCTGGAGAAAGGGAGTAATTCCTTTCTTTTTTAGAAAGAGATAGAGGGAAAGGCAGAGTGTGTGGGGCTTTTTTAGGCTGCTATGTGGATGCGGGATTGGAAAGGAGGAAAGATGCCTTATGATGTGTAAGCCTGTGGCTGCGTGAGGTTTTTAGCGGCGGGAGCCCCCAAGGGGCTGCCCCCCCGCAAAAAAAAAAATATTTAACAATGCAAAAATTAAAAAAAAAATTACCAAGCACAGAAAAGGGCGGGATTTAACC
>JANXAJ010000052.1 GCA_025062295.1 Bacteroidia bacterium
CCGCTCCGTGATAGGGATAAAAGCAATTCTGTTCCATACCTTCGCACTTTTGAACTGGCTGCAGTGGATCGCAGTTCGGCTGGGCCTCATGAATAAAAAAAATACGAAAGCTATCGCTGCGTAGAAAGCAAAGACACTTCATTTCCGTCGGTATCAAGTTGGGAGATAGACCCTTTTCACACCACGATTGGGTTTCGGGTGCTGCATATGGGGCTGGTAGAGGTGATTGGACGCTTTCGGCGCTACACAGCAAAAGTCAGGGGTACCTCTCCCGCTTTTACAGACCTTCAAGTAGAGGTGGAGATAGAGTCAGCGAGTATAGAGACGGACCTCCGTTTAGGAAGAGCAGGTGTTGAGGCTATCCTCTTCCCTTTCGCACGAGACAAAAAGTCTATCAGCCTATCTTTGATATGTGAGCGAAGCGCAGGCAACTACCTCCCAAGCAGAGAGAGTCATTCGCCGCACCTTCATCAATCGCACTTACACTTCTGCAGGGGTCAGTATAGCGCTGAGTGGTCTTTTGGCTGCCCTTGTGTATCAGTTAGTAGAGAAGTTCAGACTACTCCTTCTGGAAAACCTAAATAAGTTGGCATCATTGTCCTCTGAAATTCTTCTGATTGGAGCAGGGGTACTCGTCCTTTTTATCCTCTTTGTAATGGTAGCTCTGGCCACTCTTATACTTGATTGGATTCCCAAGCTTCACGTTCCTCTGGGTCTTATTTTCCTCGCATGGATAGGTTTTGCTATGATAGGGGGTCTTATTTTATCGCCCCTCTTTTATGTGGCGGGATATGGGCTAATCCTCAAGGCATTCTTGGCGACGGGGGCTATATTCACAGCTACAGCCTTTCTTGGTAGTCTTCTGGGAATAGATCTCACGCAGTGGGGAGGGCAAATCTTGAGTATCTTGACAGGTTTAGTACTGATGGGTGTAGTCAATCTTTTTCTGCGCAGCGAATGGATAGAAATGGCATGGATGTATGGTGGTCTTGTGTTGTGGATCGTGGTAGCGGTCTATGCTCATCAACTTTTAGAGAAACTTCCACTGCCCTCCGCTGAGGAGATAGAGCGAGGAGGACTCACTCGGCTTTCACTCGGGGCGTCGCTCCTTTTCTACATAATGTTTTACGCCATCTTTCTGCGTCTGATTTTTATCGCTCTTTCTCAGCAGAAAAGCCGAAGAAGGCGATAGAAGGTTTTCTCGCTCCTATGTGAAGAAAAAGTGGAATGTGTTCGTTCTTTGATGGCAAGATGAGGATTGATACATAAGTCTTTTACATAACTTTGCAGGTGGTATGAGTAGGCGTCGTCTAACTATCCTAAGTTGCCTGCTTTGTGCAGGCCTGTTCGCGCAAAAGCCAACAGCTGGTACGGTTACAAGCGAAGTTGCTGTCAACGGTGCGCTAGGTAATCTTAATCTCAGCCTTGTTCAGGGTGCTCGCTTCCGGTACTTCTTTAGTGACAATCTCGCTGTGCGACTTGGAGTAGGGATTGATGCTCTCAGTAGGAGGGTAGAAGTCTATGAGCGGCCGGATGGGACAGGTGGCACAGGTGAGGTTCGAGCCAATTTCTTTGAGTTTGCTCTTCTGCCTGGCGCAGAGCTTCACTTCAAAGGCGGAGAGCGGCTCTCCACCTTTGCAGGAGCTTATATCTTATTCGGGCTGGCTACTGCTAGGACAGAACAGGAAAATGTGGATCCGAATTTGCAATACGCCTCTAACTTCTCTGTTACTGTAAAAGGTCGTGCCACATTTCTAGAGGGCAATCAAGAGATAGAGAAGAATGGGGGCACTTCTTTTGGGGTAGGTTTGTATTCAGGATTTGATTGGTATTTCACTGAAAAGGTATTTCTTGGGATAGAATGGGGCGTTCTATTTAGGTCTCGCACCGCCTCTGAGGTAGAGACAGAAATAACTGCCGCTGGGACTACCACGAGACTAAAAGAGGGACCAAGAGGGGAAACCTCTATTGCGAGGCTTATACCGAGTGGTGGCATACGCTTAGGCTATCAATTCTAGTCTGTGACTTTCGGCAAAGCCTATGAGGGGCGGGTAGTCATAGCTACCCGCCCCTTATTACGTCTGAGAGAACGGAAGACTGGCTAAAGTGGCTCCTTCCCCCCTCCATTTACCTTTGCGATATGCTGAAATGGCTGTTGATAGGGGTAGGATGGGGGCTTCTTTTAGCTCAGGAGTGGAATCCTCAAAGAATCGTGATCTACAGGGACAGCCTGGGCGTTGCTCACGTGTGGGCTCCGACGGATGCAGAAGCTGCATATGGACTGGGTTGGGTGCAGGCTGAAGATGTTCCTCTACCCCTCCAATATAACCTCCTTGCTGCTAAAGGACTCTTAGGCAAGGTCTTAGGTAAAGAGGGAGCTGTATGGGATTTCCTTCTCTATTTTACAGGTATAGACACTATAGACTTTCAGAAGGGGATGAGTCCTGAGACTTGGCGGCTATTGGAAGGATTTGCTGCCGGCGTCAATTCTTATTTTCATGCGCATCCTGAGAAGCGGCTCTTGCCGGAAGCCTTTCCCATAAGGGCTGAAGACGTGGCAAGGGGTACTCACCTTGTGCTCAATCTGCTGGCAGGTTTGGGGCGGGCTCTTAAGTGGGTGCGAACCTCTTTCCTCTCTGATGTAGAGGAGCTAATGGAGGGCTATGGCTCCAATGCCTGGGCTATTGCGCCTCATCGCAGCGCCGATCAAGGAACTTGGCTCCTAATCAACTCTCATCAGGAGTTAGAAGGACGATTCGCATGGTATGAAGTGCATGTGGGGAGTGCAGAGGGATGGAACTTTATAGGAGGGACATTCCCTGGTGCCCCTCTGCCTTTTATTGGAACTAATCCAGCACTTGGATGGGGGCATACTTTGGCTTATCATCACTTGACGGAGGTATATCTGCTCAATGTTAGGGGCAGACGATACCAGTATGACAGCTCGTGGCTTCCTTTCAAGCAGCGAAGAGTTCGCCTCTCTCTGAAGGGCCTTCCTTTTCCTCTCTTTCGCACGGTTTATAGTACAGAGTATGGTCCTGCCCTCCAAGTTAAGGGGAAATGGTACGCTTTTGCTCAGCTTAGCTACACCGAGACACGCGCTTTAGAGCAGTGGTATCGGATGAGTCGGGCTCGTAGCTTTCATTCGTTTATGGAGGCACTGAAACTGCATGCGCTGCCGACTCTCAATACAGTGTATGCCGATGAGGAAGGGCATATAGCCTTCTTTTCATGGGTACATTTGCCTGAGCGGGACTCAGCGGTAGAGTGGAGAATTCCGATTCGTTTCCCTCTTCCTGCTCATCGCCTCAGAGCTAAGGTTTCAGTGGAGGCTCTACCGACGGTAATAGATCCCCCTTGTGGCTATGTATATAATGCCAATCAGACACCCCTTCGTAGCACTTGTCCTTCTTCCGAATGGCGTCCGAAGCGTTCTCTGATCGGGCTCCAACGATTTACATACAACCGAGGGGAGCGCTTAGCTGAGCTCTGGGCAAAGCATGAAGGCAAGGTTTTTACTCTTGAACAGTTGCGCCAAATCAAACATGATCGGTGTTATGCAAGTGAGGGCAGTTATCGTCGAGTCTTTGCTGAGCTATTTGCTCTTTCTCCTTTAAAGTATCCTCGTCTTGCAGAGGCGATTCAGGCAGTCAAAAGGTGGGGGGGCTGTGCAGAGCCAACAGATACTTTGACAGCCCTTGTGATGTTGACCCATCTGCGTCTGGAGAAGCTGATGAGGCTATCCATGGCAGAGGCGCTTATTTTGCTCTATGCGCCTACTGAAGCAGAGGTCGTTCGAGCTCTTCGGTGGGCTGTAAAGACGCTTAAGAAGAAATACGGCACTCTGTATCCTCAATGGTCGCAGGTCTTTCGACATGGACGGGGTGGAGTAGAAGTAGGGGTCGGCGGGGCACCTGAAGTGTTAGAGGCTCGTCATTGGCAATGGGATTCGCAAAGGGATGTCTTGCGAGTCAAGGGGGGAGATGGACTCATCTACTGGGTGGGATGGACACCTCAAGGGCAAGTAATCTATAGCATTCAGCCCCTTGGAGCTTCTCATGTAGCCGAGAGTCCATACTATACTAATTTCATTCTTCCTTTCTCAGAAAATCGCCTCTTTCCTCGCACACTGGAGTGGGAAAAAGTTCGCTCAACTGCTGTCCGAGTGTATCATCCAGCTAAGTGAAAGAAAGCACAAGGGATAGATTCGGCTTCTGGGCTAAATTTTGGCTTTTGGCTGTTCTTAGTTCGGTTTAGCTACGCTTAAGCTCAAGATCAGGCTATCAGGAAATGCAGCTGGGGTGGGATAAAAAGCGTGACGGTAAAGCTCACCTCTCTCCCAAGTGGGGAGGAAAGCTGCATACTGAAAGCTGCCTGGATTGCCAGACTGTCCGCCTGGATAAACGCCATAGCCCTGAACAGGCGGTTTGAGGTCTACTACCATTCGCCAAGAGGGTCCAGCAGTAGGGCTTACAGCATTGATGCAGGATTCATCACCAGAGATGCGCAAAGTATCGCTTCCAAACCCTGGAAGACGAGCTAAATGCCGAAGTTGGGTGCTGCGGTAGCGCCACCATATCAGGGTATCTTTCGCCTGATCTGCCCAGCGTTGAACTTCCTCCCAGCTTTCTTGAAGCAGCCTCTTGAGGTTTCTAGGATCAGACTCAGCCGTAGAAAGCCAGCGAGGATGGGGTGAAGCCAATCCTTGCTTTTGGGCTGCATACACTTCTCGCATCACTTTCAAAGAGACCTCCCACTCAGGAGGTCGCAGGGCTAAGGACTGCCAAAGCCGTTGATGATAAGCCTTCCACCAGCGTCGGAAAAGAGTAGGAGCTCGGCTCTCCGCTCTGAATCGGTAGTCCCAAGCGCGAAGGGTGTCTAACCACGGCGATGTTTTGTCTTTCACATATTCAAGCATGATGGGAAGCGCTTCTCTCGCTAAGAAGTTCAATACATCCATCTGAAGCAGGCGGCAAGAATCCACGGTAGCTTTTTCCATCCTCCGCAGCTCTTCCTCTATGCGAGCAGCTCTGTCTGGGAGCACATAATACCATCCTAAGTAATAGGGATATACTTTCCTCCCTGCTGTCGGGTAACTATTCGCAGAGCGCAGAAAGCCCTCAGGAGGGTCAATTGCATGGGGATTTTCCTCAAAGGTGAGCCAGTCTTGCCAATGATGCTCAGGCCGCTCAGCATCTAAAACGAACTTTCCCTGCCCTTGCCAACGAAGCGGATAGTATCCTCTGACCCAAAGGGCAATATGACCTGCTGTATCCGCATAGATAAAGTTCTGGGCAGGACTGCCATAAAACCGAAGCGCTCTCTTGTAATCATTCAGATTTTTAGCATGGTTCAGCTCATAGAAGCAGCGAGCTTCATTAGAAGGCTCGTAACTTAT
This sequence comes from Bacteroidia bacterium, assembly GCA_025062295.1. Lineage (GTDB taxonomy): Bacteria > Bacteroidota > Bacteroidia > SpSt-205 > SpSt-205 > SpSt-205. The sequence continues at coordinate 5,399 of JANXAJ010000052.1, forward strand.
CCAACGACAGGCACAATCTATCGGTGCTTCTCGGGCTTTTCCGAAAAGAGGGCGAGGGAGTTTTTCCTTTGAACGGTGGACTATCGGCCCCCAGGGGGTATACCAGACCGTATCTATAAGCATCTCTTGGAAGCCAAAAGGCGTCCGTACCCAAAGCGTCTCAGGACGAGGATGAAGGGGAATAACCTTTCCTCCCTCTGCATAAATGGTGCGTTGGGCGGAATCTGCATAACGGACCCGATAAAAATCCATTCCATCGGGTCCGACATTTGTAACGCCCCATGCTACTGCCTGATTGTAGCCTAAGATAATACCAGGAGCACCCATGAGGGTCACACCATATACATTGAGAGTCGGTGCTACTAAATGCATTTCCAGCCAAATGCTGGGTAGCGTAAGCCGTAAATGCGGATCGTTTGCTAAGAGAGGATATCCAGAGGCCGTCTTACGACCACTTAGGGCCCAGTTATTGCTTCCTATTCCCGCAGGAGGCGGCTCTTCTAAAGCGTGAGCAATAGTATCCTCCGCATAAGCCAAGCTGTAATACACAGGAGGTTGAGGAGGAAGCTCTCGGTTGGGCACTGCCTCCCCCGATAGAATGCTAGGATATCCAAGCGGCGGCTCATCCGGATAGAGAGTATCTATAGCTCCCCGACCTATCTGACGCACGAGCTGAGTCAGATACTTGTCCTGACTCGGCGTAGCTAAGTCATAAGCCATGTATTTGACGAGGAAAGCAGAGCGAAGAAGAGACCATGGCTCCGGCTTATAGTCTAAGAGCTTGTATTCTACTGGGTAATCGCGGGGAGAAAGCTGAGCTATGTAGGCATTGATCCCTTCAGTAAAAGCTTCTACTACGGTCTTCATGAGAGAGTCGCGAGAAAGAACCTCCATTACCTTCTCTGTAGCATAAGTCATCCCCAAGCGGCGCATGGCACGGTCATGAGGAAGGGCAACGGCGCCAAAGATGCGGCTCAGCCGACCAGCAGCCGCATCACTTTGCATCTCCATCTGCCATAGGCGTAGATAGGCTTGAAGGTAGCCCTGTACCCGAAAAAGATCAGCTTCACTCTGAGCGTAGATATGGGGTACCCACCGTTTGTCCCACACTATAGTAACTGGAGATTGAAGTGAGGGGATGAGTATCTTCTCGGGGGGGCGAGCGGATTTAGGTTCGGCGTTCCGCCAAAAGCCCTCCACTGGCGAAAGAAACTTTCCCATCGGAGGGAGCTTCCCCCATCGGCGCCCCAGACCCCCTTCCACCACTATAACTCCGATTATGAGGAGAATAAGTCTGAGCCCCTTCATGTCAAGGGCGAGATTGAAAGTAGCCAGCCATTCCATATAGGTAATCCAACCAACCCCATAGAATCGCTGGAACTGCCCCTAAGAGGAGGAGAAGAAGGGCTCCCATTCCCAGAATAGGTCTTACAGAAAAAGGCGTTTCACTTCGCTGATACATCCAAGCCAGTGGACGCCAGTAATAGAAGTATCCGATAATAGCAGCTCCCAAACTGATAGCGGCCGCTATTTCATGCCCAGCCTTGAAGGCAGAGACAAAAATGGCATACTTGGCAAAAAATCCGATAAGCGGTGGCATGCCTGAGAGGGAAACTAAAGCGAGGCTTAGGGCAATAGCATAGGTAGGGCGCTGGTATCCCAGCCCACGAAGCGTTTTATACTCTAAGGGTTCAGCACTCAGGCTCAAAAGCCCAAAAGCTAAGCTGCTCATGAGTCCGTAAGCCAAAGCATAGGCTATTGCCTGAAGTCGTCCCTCCACTCCGCTCGCTATCGCTAAGAGGAGGTATCCCCCATGAGCTATGGAAGAGTAGGCTAATGCTCGCTGAAGTGAGCTTTGGGTTAGAGCTGTAAGGTTTCCATAAAGGGCAGAGAGGGCGGCTATTCCCGTAATAGCAGGCAGCCAAGTCAGAGGAATCTCTACCGCATGAAGTATCTGAGTAGCTAAAAAGGTAGCATTCAATTTGCCCAAGGCCACCACTAATCCTGTAGCTCCAGGAGTAGCTCCTCCATATACGTCGGGAGCCCACCAATGAAAAGGAAAGACAGCCAACTTGAAAAAAATCCCCATCCCTATCAGGGAGAGCGAGAGAGCAAAAAGCCCACTTTCATGCCAAGCCGTCCACCGAATGGCACGAAGATGATGAAGATAGAGGGTACTACTCATGCCATATAAATAGGACAATCCGAAAAGCAGGAGAGCAAATCCAATGGCATTCAGCAAAAGGTACTTTACAGCTGCCTCGGGAGCATATCGGTTGCTCCAAGACAGACTCACTAAAACGTAAGCGCCAAGTGAAACTGTCTCTAGCGCCACTACACTCAAAAGAAGATGATTACTGGCTGGGAGAATCGTGAGGGCACACTGCATGAGCAAGGCAAGGGGAAGTCCTTCCCAGCCCTTGCCATCCGTATATTGAGTGATATACTCGTGTAAAAAGCCAATACCTACAGCTGTAATCAGTGAAATGCTAGCCCCAATCAGACTATAAAGTCCTCCTCCCCAAATCATCCCAAAGAATCCCGAAGTCGGCACAGGATAGAGCCAGCTCAAGAGAATACCAATCGCACTACCGCTCAATGAAAAGAAGAGTACCCATGGAAGAAGCCAAGGCTTTCCTTTAGGAAAAGTTCCTAACAAAAGACCACCTAAACCACCTACTGCTATCCAGCTGGGCAGAAGAAGTCCTAAATAGCTTTCCATCGCAGCGAAGATAAGGCTTCTTTTACCTTCACTCATGTTAATTTGGACTGAGTCTTATTTACTTTTGTGGTATGCGGTTATCTCAGTGGTTAGTGGTTGTCCTTTCCCTGGGCATGGTAGCGAGTGGGATAGGCATGCTGGCCCTTCATCGTAAGAATCAGACTCTGAATCAGCAGGTCCAGCGGCTGACGCATTTAGTAGAGGAGCGTCCAATTGAACTGGCAGCATTTATGCAGAATTACGAGCGATTCTTGGTGAAGCTTTATCAATCTGGAGCTATGAAGAATTGGAAGCTTGCCGATTTTTATTGCGAAGAGTTAGAAGAAGCAGCAGAGCAGCTTGAAAAGCTGAACCTTTCAGATGATGGGGTGCCTGTCAGCGCCATGATCCGCCCGAATCTTATCATGCCTCTGGAAAAGGTGAAAGAAGCGATTCAGAAAGAGGACCCTTTATCTTTCCAGCAGTCACTCAGCTCTCTGGTAATTCAATGCAACAGTTGTCATGCTGCTGCTGGCAAGCCTTATATTCGATTCTCTCTTCCTCAATCTGACACCCCGCCCAGACAGCTTTTCAGTGTTTCTGCTGACATTTAGTCAATTCTGAGAGTGGCACAAGTTTTGTCCTCACCACCTACATGTCAAAAATAGTCGGGATAGATTTAGGGACCACTAATTCCGTTGTGGCGATTATGGAGGGGAGTCAGTCGGTGGTGATTGTGAATCAAGAGGGTAAGCGAACGACTCCTTCTATCGTAGCTTTTAAGCCAGATGGAGAACGGCTCGTAGGCGAGCTGGCTAAGCGACAAGCGGTTATTAATCCCGAAAATACTATCTATTCCATCAAGCGCTTCATGGGCAAAACTTATGACGAAGCTATAGAGGATGTAAGGCGAGTCCCTTATAAGGTTGTGCGGGGCTCAAATAACATGTGTCAAGTTCAGATCGGGGATAAGCCCTACACGCCTCAAGAAATCTCTGCTATGATCCTTCAAAAGCTTAAGAAGGCGGCGGAAGATTACTTAGGTGAGCCAGTTACAGAAGCAGTGATTACGGTCCCAGCTTACTTCAATGATGCTCAACGAAAGGCTACTAAAGAAGCCGGAGAAATCGCTGGTCTCAACGTGCGTCGCATCATTAACGAACCTACAGCTGCTGCCCTTGCTTATGGGGTAGATAAACGAATCAAACAAGGGAAAATCGCCGTCTTTGACTTAGGAGGAGGCACTTTTGACATCTCTATTCTTGAGGTGGGAGATGGTGTGTTTGAGGTGCTCTCTACAAGTGGAGATACGCATTTAGGAGGAGATGACTTTGACCAGCGTATTATCAACTGGTTAGTGGAGGAGTTCCTGCGAGAAGAGGGTATTGATCTGCGAAAGGACCCCCGAGCTATGCAGCGACTACGAGAAGCTGCAGAGCAAGCCAAAATAGAACTATCCAATCAGCAAAGTACCGAGATCAACCTTCCTTATATTACTGTAGACCCTCGCAAGGGACCCCTCAATCTCCAAAAAACCCTTACACGGGTCAAGTTTGAAAGCTTGTGTGAGGATTTATATCAGCGATGCTTAGAGCCGTGTCGCAAGGCCCTACAAGCAGCGCGTCTCTCTCCTAAAGAGATAGACGAGGTGATTTTAGTGGGGGGCTCGACCCGTATGCCCCGTATTCAGAAGCTAGTGGAGGAGTTCTTTGGCAAGGTTCCTAATAAAAGCGTGAATCCAGATGAGGCAGTAGCTTTAGGAGCGGCTGTCCAAGCGGGGGTCCTAGCTGGGGAGGTTCAAGGCATCCTCCTGCTGGATGTAATCCCCATATCCCTCGGGATAGAGACGCTGGGGGGCGTCTTCACGAAGCTAATTGAAGCTAATACGACTATTCCTACTCGTCGGACGGAGATTTTTTCTACCGCTGCTGATAACCAGACGACGGTAGAGGTTCATGTGCTTCAAGGGGAACGTCCAATGGCAGCTGATAATCGGAGTCTGGGTCGCTTCTATTTAGATGGGATTCCACCTGCTCCTCGGGGTGTGCCGCAAATAGAAGTAACTTTTGATGTAGATGCAAATGGAATTCTTACCGTTACGGCTCGGGATAAAGCGACGGGGAAAGAGCAATCTATTCGGATAGAGGCAGGGACGGGACTCAGTAAAGAAGAAATTGAACGAATGAAACGTGAAGCTCAAATGTATGCAGAGGAGGATCGCAAGCGGCGAGAATTCGCAGAGAAGCTCAATCAAGCAGATGCTCTCATTTATCAAGCGGAGAAATTTATCCGAGAGATGGGGGATCGCCTGCCTGCCGCTGAGCGAGAACGGCTAGAAACCCTTGCTCGAGACTTGCGCACGGCTCATAGTGCCAAAGATGGGGCGAAAATAGATACGCTGATGCCTCAACTTTCGGCTCTTCTTAGCTCGCTGGGGCAGCGGGCTTACGCTCGGGGTGATGGAGGTAGCACTACTACAGATGTAGAGTACGAGGAGATCCCTTCTGATAAAACCTAAGATATTGCGGAGGGAGGGTTTGTGAGC
>JANXAJ010000053.1 GCA_025062295.1 Bacteroidia bacterium
CCCCCCCCCCCCCACCCCAAGCCCAAGAGAGCAATCCCCCTAAATCTCCCTAAGAGACTCTACTATCTTTTCTAAGCTCTGGCGAGCATCCCCAAACAGCATATAAGTATTCGGCTGATAAAAAAGCTCATTCTCTACTCCAGCAAATCCCGGATTCATAGAGCGCTTGAGGACAATTACAGTTTTAGCTTTATCTACATCTAAGATAGGCATTCCATATAGAGGACTGCTTGGGTCTTTTCGGGCAGCAGGATTGACGACATCATTTGCACCAATCACAAGCGCTATATCTACTTGAGGAAAGTCATTGTTTATACGCTCCATTTCGTAGAGAGAATCGTAGGGTACATCTGCTTCGGCTAAAAGCACATTCATGTGACCTGGCATGCGTCCCGCTACAGGGTGAATCGCAAAGCGTACTTCTATATCTCTCTGAACAAGGGCATCCATTAGCTTCTTGACCGCATGTTGAGCTTGGGCTACAGCCATACCGTATCCTGGAACGATAACAACCTGCTTTGCATAACCCAGCATGAGAGCTGTATCTTCAGCGGTGGTTGAACGAACCGTCTTTTCAGCCGAAGCGGTAGGGGCAGTGCTTTTACCTACAGCGGCAAAGAGAACATTCCAGAGAGAGCGATTCATCGCCTTCGACATAATCTGGGTCAGAATGAGACCCGAAGCTCCCACCAGAGTCCCTGAGATAATGAGAAGATAATTCTCTAAAACAAAACCCGTCGCTGCAGCAGCTAAACCCGAGAGAGAGTTGAGGAAAGAGACAATCACTGGCATGTCAGCCCCTCCTACAGGCAGCGTAATCCATATTCCTAAGACAAGGGACACTACCATTAGCCCATGTAGAAGAGCGATGTCTGTCTGCTGAAGGAAAATAAGAGTGAGAATGAGAGCTCCTACCAGCAGCAAAAGGCTCTGATAGTGATGGGCAGGCAGTAGGAGAGGACGACCAGAGATAAGCTCCTGGAGTTTTGCAAAAGCGATGAGGCTGCCTGTTAGGGTAATGCTGCCAATCAGCACACTCAAGCTGATAGTGGTTAGAGAGAAGGGGGAGAGTAAAGAAAGAGTCTCAGATATGACTGCTCGCTGTGCCTCAGCAGCAGCCACTAAAGCCGAAGCTGCTCCTCCAAAACCATTTAGGAGAGCTACCATCTGGGGCATAGCAGTCATTCTAACTGTGAGCGCCATCCAAGCACCTAATGCTGTTCCTATCCCTAAGCCTGTGATGATCCACTCGTATCGGAGGATACTTTGATGAAAGAGAGTGGCTATGAGACCTGTAAGCATCCCCAGAGCTCCGACCAGATTCCCAGTGCGAGCGGTGCGCGGCGAGCTTAGCAGCTTAATGGCTATGATAAAGCAGATAGAGGCTGCAAGATAAGCAATCTGAATAAGAGCTTCCATTTTCCTTCCTATGAGCGGCGTTTGAACATCCTAAGCATGCGATCTGTCACCAGAAATCCACCCACTACATTTATAGTTGCAAGGACTACTGCTGCAACTCCTACTCCGATCAGTAAGGGTGAGCTGGCTTCACCGGCTACCACGACCGCTCCAATGATAGTAACACCAGAGATGGCATTAGAGCCGGACATGAGGGGAGTGTGTAAAGTGGGAGGAACCTTGCTAATAAGCTCAAGTCCTAAAAAGGTTGCCAAAGCAAATATGAAAACAGTGAAAAGTGCTTCTGTCATATGCTATGCTGGCTGAAGGGTAGATTCACCTTGAAAGATGAGACAGGTGGCTTTCAAAAGCTCATCCTGAAGTTGAAGTGCAGGAGGCGTATCTTTTGCGGAGAAGAGGGCCAGGAATTCCGAGAAGTTTCGGCTCAGCATTTGGGAAGCATGAATGGGAAGGGTGGCTGGGAGATTAAGAGGAGCGATAAGAGTCACACCCTCTAGCACTTGAATCTCTCCTGGACGGCTTTCTTCACAGTTTCCGCCGCTCTCCGCCGCTAGATCCACGATCACACTGCCAGGTTTCATTTTTCGGCGCATTTCGGCAGTGATGAGTCGTGGGGCTGGGCGCTCAGGGACAGCAGCAGTCGTGATAACGATATCGGCGCGGGCTACATAAGCTGCCAATGCTTCACGCTGTCGGGCTTGCTCTTCAGCCGTTAGCTCTCGGGCATAGCCGCCAGCACCTTCTGCTCCCTCCTCTAATGTCAGAGGCAGAAATTTGGCTCCTAAGCTCTCTACCTGTTCCTTAGCTGCAGGGCGAATGTCGTAGGCCTCCACCTGAGCCCCTAACCGACGAGCAGTGGCAATCGCTTGAAGTCCAGCTACCCCTGCTCCTATCACTAATACCCTTGCAGGTGTCAAAGTACCTGCCGCCGTCGTCATCATAGGGAGCACCCGACCAAAATAAGCTGCAGCTAATAGAACGGCTTTGTAGCCTCCTAATGCGGCCATAGATGAAAGAACATCCATACTTTGGGCGCGACTAATGCGTGGTATTTTTTCTAAAGCGAAGATTGTCCATTTTTTCTCAGCAAGAATAAGAACCTCCTCCTGATGTCGCCATGCTTGGAGTATGCCCACTAGGATCTTGTGAGGAGGATAGAGTTCAATCTCGCTCCGTGTAGGCATTCGGAGCCTTAAGAGGATATCGGCTCTTTCCACTACTGCCTCTGCTGTCGGTACCACCTCAGCTCCAGCTTGGATATAAGCGGCATCCTCATAGTAAGCGCCCATCCCTGCTCCTGCTTGAAGAATGCACTCAAAGCCTTTTTCTTTCAGTCGCTTCACGCCGTCGGGGGTCAGTCCTACTCGTGCCTCGGAGGTTGAACGCTCATCAATCAGCCCAATCCGCATGGCTGGGCAAAACTACACAAATCCTTTTCATTCCCCCCCTCAAAGTCTCGCTGGAGGCAGCTTTCTTTTTGCCTTACCTTTGAGGAAATGTGGCGATGGGCGATTGTTTTGGGTTGGGTGTGGGCTCAAGATAAACCCGCCTATCTTCTCTACTCCGGCGAGGGCAAGCGGCTCTCTTATAAGCAAGCCCTTTCTTACCTCAGCAAAGCCGATGTAGTTCTCTTTGGGGAGCTTCACGATGACCCGATTGCACACTGGCTTGCATATGAGCTTGTAAGAGACCTCTACAGGCTTCGTGGAGAGCGGCTAATGGTGGGGATGGAAATGTTTGAAACCGATCAAAATGAGGCCCTCCAGCAGTATTGGCGCGGTGAAATAAGCTTAGCCCAGCTCGGGGGAAAAATAAGACTGTGGCCCAACTTTTCTACAGACTATGCACCGCTGGTAGAATTTGCTCGTCAGGCAAAAATCCCTCTCTATGCTACAAATGCCCCGCGAGCTTTCGCTCGAGCAGTCGCTCAAAGAGGCGTCGCTGCAATGGAGGAGTGGATGGAGACAGAGCGTCAATGGGTGGCTCCTCTACCTTTTCCTCGTCTGGATTCTCTCCCTTCCTATCAACAAATGAGTAGCATGGCTGTGGAGCATGGCATAGACCCTGACAATTTTCGCTTAGCTCAGATGCTGAGAGATGCAACGATGGCGCACCGCATCACTTCGGCATGGAGGTCGGGCGTGCTTTTCTTTCACCTCAATGGACGCTATCATAGCGACTCAAAAGAGGGCATAGGGGCTTACTTGCGACTTTATCAGCCCCATTTGCGGGTCATAACCCTTACAACTGAACGAGTCCCCGAGATTCATACCTACCGCCCTCCTAAGAAAGGCTTAGCTGATATTATTCTCGTGGTGCCAGAGACGATGACGCGCACTCATTGAAATGAAGTACGAGATTGGTGTTATTGGAGCGGGGATTGTCGGTGCAGCGGTAGCCTATCGGCTGAGGACGGTCTTGCCCGAGGCTACCCTTCTTGTTTTAGAGAAGGAGTCTGAGCCAGCAGCGCATCAAAGCGGAAGAAATTCGGGCGTCATCCATTCAGGTATCTACTATAAGCCGGGTTCTCTCAAGGCTCTTCTCTGCAGTCGGGGACGCGAGCTTCTCTATGAATTCGCGGCGAGGGAAGGTATTCCGCATGAGCGTTGTGGAAAGCTCATTTTGGCGGTAGAGCTGTCTGAGCTCCCTCGCCTTCATGCTCTGTATGAACGAGGGATTCAAAATGGTATTCCTGGGATTCGTCTCCTCTCCCCAGCTGAGATTCCTCAGTATGAGCCAGAAGCTAGGGGTGTGGGCGCTATCCATGTTCCTGTTACAGGCATTATTGACTATAGGGCTGTGGTTCAGCGGCTTCTCCAAAAAAGTCAGGCTGACATTCGGTATAATGCCTTGGTGGAACGACTTATCTCCACTGAGAGCGGATATGAAATTCATGCTTCTGGTAGCATCTACCGAGCAAGCTACTGCATCTTCTGCACTGGACTGCAAGCGGATCGGCTGGCTCGTTTGGATGGACTTCACCCTCCTCTTCGGATCGTACCTTTTCGAGGAGACTACTATGAACTTCGTCCTGAGGCCCGATGGAAGGTTCGGCACCTAATTTATCCTTTGCCTCATCCAACTTATCCTGTGCTGGGCGTACATCTGACTCGGATGATTGATGGAGGTGTAGAGGCTGGACCAAATGCAGTTTTTGCCTGGGCAAGAGAGATATACACTCGGCATGGCTTTTCTATTAGAGACACGATAGAGGCGCTGAGTTTTAGTGGGACTTGGCGCTTTTTCTTTCGGCATTGGAGGGAAGGGCTGGAAGAGTATCGGCGAGCTTTCTCTCGGCGGGCTTTTTGGCGGAGTGTGCAGCGACTTGTCCCCTCACTGGAGATGGAAGACCTCGTTCCAGCTCGCTCAGGCATCCGAGCTCTGGCTCTCACGAAAGGAGGCTCGTTTTGGGATGACTTCTACTTCGTGGCTAAAGAGCGAAGCCTTCATGTGCTGAATGCCCCTTCACCGGCTGCTACAGCTGCCTTAGCCTTGGCTGAAGTGATTGTTCAAAAGGCTCTCCAAACATGGAAGCTCTCTTCCTCAGTCCCTATCGCTGGCTCTTAGAGCCGCCGTTAGAGTTTGTGCGGCGAGGCGAGGGTCAGCTCGTTATTTTCATTCCCATTTCAGATCTCAAGCCCTCAGCCCTTGAGCTGCTGGATAAAATCATTGCTGCGATTCATTTCCATCCTTCTGAGGCGACGATTGCAGTCGCTCGTCTTCCCTTATCTCGGGAGCGTCTGAATCTATTTCCGATGCCGCTCCTCTGGGTGATGGGTTCGCTTCTCTCCTATGATCTCAAAGTGGGCATTTACGATAGGGAAAGCTGGAAGCCAGTTCCTGCACCACACGGCTTTCCAAACAACAAAAAGTATTTGTATGTCCTCCCCAGCTTAGGTCAAATGCTTGAAAAACCTCAGGCAAAGAAGGTGACGTGGCAGTGGATCCGAGGTTTGGATTTGAAATCCTGAAGCAGGATGGAGAGGCTCGGGCTGGAGTGCTCCGAACCGCTCACGGAGAGGTTTTCACGCCAGCATTTTTACCTGTTGCTACCTACGGGGCTCTGAAAGCATTTCCTCATCATCAGTTAGATGGATTTTCCATTCTCTTAGCCAATACTTACCACCTATACCTGCGACCTGGGATAGAAGTACTAAAGGCTGCTGGAGGGTTGCATTGCTTTATGAATTGGTACAAACCCATTCTTACGGATAGCGGAGGGTATCAGGTTTTCAGCTTAGCAGCTCATCGGCGCCTTTCAGAGGAAGGAGTCCAATTCAAATCTCATATAGATGGGTCTCTTCACTTCCTTACTCCCGAAAAAGTGGTAGAGATCCAGCGAGCCATCGGCTCTGATATTCAGATGGTATTAGATGTGTGTCCTCCCTATCCTGCTACAGCTGGGGAGATGCGACAGGCTTTAGATCTGACGCACCGATGGGCAGAACGGGCGCGACGCGCCTTTATCCAAGCTCCAACTGCTTACTCCTACCCGGTTCAACAGTTCGGGATTGTGCAGGGAGGGGTAGATCCCGAGCTGCGCCAGCTTAGTTATGAGACGCTCAGAGCCTACAACTTTGAGGGATGGGCGGTGGGTGGGCTTGCTGTTGGGGAGCCTTTTGAGCTGCGTCAGCCGATCCTTCATCTGATGGGTAGGCTGCTCCCCTCAGAGAAGGTCCGATATGTAATGGGGCTTGGAACTCCCCGAGATATTTTAGAAGCCGTCGCTGCAGGAATGGACCTTATGGACTGTGTCCTCCCGACCCGCAATGCCCGTCATGGACTCCTATACACCTGGCACGGCATCCTAAACATCAAAAATGCCCGATACAAATCTGACTTTACCCCTCTTCCTCCTTGGGGCTACAGCGCTGCTTACCTTCATCACTTATTTCGTGCTCAAGACCCTCTTGCGCTAACTCTCGCTACAGCCGCAAATCTCCACTTCTTCATGGAGTTGATGGATCAGATTAGGCACCATATCCTAAGTGGGACCTTCCAAGAGTGGAGGAGAGAAATTCTCTTCAAGCTTATGCAGCGAACTTGAAGCAGTTCCTTGTCTTTTCTTTATCTTTGCAACATAAATCAGTTTTCACTTGGACAATTGTTTAGCTCTGCTTGGCAGCAGTTCCAAAAACACTGGATTATTGGAGTAGCTCTCTCTGGGGCTAGCCTTCTCCTGAGCTTTATTCCTTTTATTGGGGGTGTGCTTACGACTTTAGTCTTTCCTACTCTCTATGCAGCATACGGGCTAAAAGCATGGGCAAGTCGTGAAAGTTTATCATTTGACTCTATTTTTCTAAGAGATCTCCTTGTCTATCTCAAGGTTTTAGTGGGTATTGTCGCTATTAGTATAGTGCCCTCTATTATACTCGGATTTGGGACTACTGGGGAAATCTTTACTGGAATGTGGCTGAGGGGTGGGATGGATACCCCTTTGCTCTTGATCTTGATTCTCTTGGCGGCTTTGGCAACGATCGTATTGGCATTTCTACTGCTGACCTATCCTTACTTCATAATAGACAAGGGCATGGATATACTTTCGGCTTTTCAATCGTCTATTAGATTATCTCTAACTAATTCAGCCATAGTTTTAGGCTTTTTCGCCATTGTTATAGGGATAAATCTGTTAGGAGCCCTTTTATGTGGGATAGGACTACTTGTAACTATTCCTTTTACTCTCATAGCTATGGCGGGGTTGTACAAAGAACTTGCTGCTTAGGACTCTCCTTTAGGATTTGTATCTTTGCTTAGATATGAAGCGGGTGTTGGGGCTTTTGGGCTTTGGGCTTGCACAGATGCTGAGTAATTGGGGTGAAGTTATACGAGTGGAGCCGGGGGGTATAGTGAGTGTGATTGGGAGCGTAACAAATAGGCAAGGAGGAGGATGGTATCACTCGGGCGCGCTTTATATCACTGACACTATAGACAATCAAGCAGGAAATGAGATGTTTATCCCCACCTTACCTAACGGCACACCTATCACGCCTGGGAAGGTACAACTATGGGGAGGCTATCAGTGGATTACAGGGACAGACCCTATTCACTTTGATACGCTAGAACTGCGAGGAAGCTCCAGCAAGAACCTTGCCCGTTCAGCCTATGTAAGACACTGGCTGGATTTAGAGGATCGGATGCTGAATACCCACTCAGAGACTCTTTATCACCGCTCCAGTAGTACCCACTCTATTACTCGTGTGAGTGGATTCATCCGCTCTGGACTGGGGGGAGCTCTCGAGCGAACGTGCATAGGGGGGGAGCGGTACCTTTTTCCTTTAGGCGATTCTCTGCCTGTGGTTAGATATCGCCCCGTCTACATCACTCCTAATGCCGATGGAAGATATGCTGGACGATTGGCAGCTATTGATGCCACAATTGAGGGATATGATCGGAGCCAACTTGACTCAAGTTTGTGCTTGATCAACCCGCATTATTTTCATCACCTTTCTGGACCGCAAGGTGGATTTTTAGAACTCTCCTTTGATCCAGCTCAAGATGGAGACTATGATGCAGCGGCTCACTGGCGAGGCGCTCAATGGGATAGTATTGGAGGTGCCCTCAGTAGCAGCGGAGGCTTGAGCTGGATGAACCAGCCTGTGGGGTCTTTTACGCCAACTCCATTTGCTTTAGCGGTTCGTCAGCCCCGAGTGAGGATTATCCCAGAAGGACCTCACGAGTTATGTCCAGGAGATTCAGTACAACTCTCTATTGCCAATCCTGATCCCGCATGGAATTACACGTGGAGCCACGGTCCCCAGGATGTTAGCGTCTGGATTACTCAAGGCGGCATTTACACCGTGACGGTTTCAAATGCAGCTGGCTGTATAGGGGTGAGTAATGCAGTAGAGGTACGAATCCTACCCCCTCCTTCTGCTGAGATTGTCCCTGTTTCCCCTCAGTCTATTTGTCCTGGAGATAGCATCCGTCTTGTAGCTTCTTCAGGGGAGGGGTATCAATGGTTTTATGAAGGATTACCTCTACTTGGCGCAACAGACTCTGTGTTAGTAGTGAGGGAACCTGGAAGATACTGGGTGCAAGTCGTTCAGCGCTGCGGTACGGCAGAAAGTGAGCCCTTTGTGTTGGAGCTCCATCCAACTCCCTCTGCTTACTTTCTAATGAATCCATCGGATTCGGCTATCGTAGGAACCTCTGTGTCTTTTAGAGATAGCTCCCAAGGTGGAGTCTCCCTTCAATGGTTTATCAACGGAGCCCCTATAACCTCCTCTTCGTTTTGGACCTTTACTTTCTTACAGGAGGGAACGTTCGTGATTACTCTTGTGGCCCAGAATGAGTTTGGATGCCAAGATACCTTTACTCGTGTGATCCATATCTATCAACCGCAAGTGGAGCCCCCTCCTCCCCCTGAACCAGAGGAGCCTGAAATCCCAAGAGGAATATTTATTCCAACGGCTTTCACACCGAATGGTGATGGACAGAATGATATATTTTTGATTGTTACGCCTCCATTAGAGTGGAGTCGGCTGCGAATTTACTCAAGGTGGGGACTTTTGGTTCGGGAGACGACAGACCAACCCCCTCGGTGGGATGGGAAAGATAGTGGCGGCTCCCTTGTGCCGGAGGATAGTTACACCTTCGTCTTTGAAGCTCGCCTGCTGAATGGGCAGTACATTCAGCGCACTGGGACAGTAACTGTCCTAAGATAAAGTAGTGTATCTTTGAGCTGTGCTGCAGGCCTACTTGGGTGGAATCCTACTTCTGCTTTTGGGAGCAGGCATAGGGCTTTTCTTAGTGTATGCCCCGACCTTTTTGGCACCGAGACGACCCACCCCTCAGAAGATGATCCCGTATGAGAGTGGGATGGATCCTGTAGGGAGTGTCCGTCAGCGCTTTTCCGTGCACTACTACAAAGTAGCTATGATTTTCACTATCTTTGATGTTGAACTAGCTCTTATGTACCCTTGGATTACCTTCTTTCCAGAGAATTCTGCTTGGGCTTTCGTGATATTTCTCTCCTTTACAGCTGTATTAGCTGTAGGATATATTTATCTTTTGCGTATAGGAGTATTCGATTGGAGTCGGCGAAGCCTATAGAAAGGTGGGAATCTCTGTGCGAAACAATAATCAGTTGTAGGCGCTGTGCTCGACTGGTGAGCTATCGAGAGAGTGTAGGGCACCGAATACCACCCCGCTTTGCGGGATGGATGTACTGGGGAAAGGGCGTCCCAGGCTTTGGGGATAAAGCAGCTCGGCTTTGGATCGTTGGACTTGCCCCAGCAGCTCACGGGGCCAACCGAACTGGACGCTTATTTACGGGTGACAATTCAGGAGAGTGGCTTTGCCGGGCCCTATATGAGACAGGTTTCGCCAATCAGCCCCACAGCTGGCATGCAGCGGATGGACTTGAGTTACGGGGGGCTTTTATTTCTGCAGTGCTGCGTTGTGTTCCCCCCTCTAATACACCCCTTCACTCTGAGCTTCAGCATTGTTTCCCTTACCTTCAAGCAGAATGGAACTTACTTCGTCCTACCCTTAGGGTGGTCATTCCATTAGGGCAAGTTGCCTATAAACAGGTGTGCAAATTGCTGGGTTGGGAAAGGGCTCCTGCCTTCAAACATGGGCTCCTCTGGCGGAGTGAGGATGGTATTTTCCTTCTCTCCTCCTATCATCCAAGTCGGCGGAATACCTCCACTAAACGACTTCGCTGGGAAGCATGGATAGAAATTTTTAGGCGAGCAAGGTTTCTATGCGACTCTGAAGAATAGTATAACCTATACTATGGGCGGACGAAAGTTTATGAAGAAAAGGGGGCGGAGGTAGGCTTGCGGTAGAGAGAAAACTCAGGGGCAGCTGGAAATGAGGGT
>JANXAJ010000054.1 GCA_025062295.1 Bacteroidia bacterium
GTCATACCAATCGGGAGTTCAGACACCGTGTTGGGGGGGGGGCCCCCCCCCGGGGGGGGCGCCCCGCCGCTCGGCGGGTGCGCCAGCGCCGCAGGCGCTGGCGCACCCAAAAAACATAACCCCAAGAAACGCTCCCAGCCAAAACCGCTTCCCCCTCCCCGACTAATCCTACAAGAAAAAAACTCACCCCTGAAAAGCAGATCCATCTCTCCGATGCCTCCTCCGATGGCTCGGACTCCTACTCAAAACTTGAGGATTGCATTCATAGCCCGCACAGCTTCAGCTGAAGTATGCAGCAGTTTTCTCTCTTCTTCATTCAAAGCCAGCTGGATAATTTCTTCCACACCCTGTCTTCCCAACTTGACGGGCACTCCTACATAAATATCGTACAGGTCATATTGACCCTGTAGGTAAGCACTACAAGGAAGGACACGCTTTTGGTCTAAAAGGATAGAAGCTACCATTTGAGCCACAGCGGCACCAGGCGCATACCATGCCGAAGTCCCCAAAAGTTGAGTGATTTCACCGCCGCCAAACTTCGTTCGTTCAATGATTGCATTCAGTTTATCTGGAGCGATAAGGTTCATAATGGGGATTCCTCCAATCGTAGTATAACGAGGCAGCGGCACCATTGTATCCCCGTGCCCACCAAGTAGCATTGCCTCTATATCCTGTACAGAAGCATTGAGCTCCTGAGCAAGGAAATAGCGATAGCGTGCAGTATCCAACACCCCCGCCATTCCAATCACACGCTGTGAAGGAAGGCGGGAAAGCTTATAGGCATAATAAGCCATCGTATCAAGGGGATTTGTGACTACGATAAAAACTGCATTAGGGGCGTAGAAAACTGCTGGCTCCATGACAGATTTGATAATCTCCGCATTGACATGGATGAGGTCATCACGGCTCATCCCCGGACTTCGGGGTCTACCAGAGGTGATAACTACGATATCAGAGTCAGCGATGGCTTTATAGTCGTTTGTAACCCCTCGGACTTTCGTGTCAAAACCAAGGAGAGGAGCGGTCTGAGCAATATCCAGTGCCTTACCTTCCGCCAGCCCTGGCTTGATATCTAATAGGACGACCTCATGACAGTATCCAGCCCGCGCAATTACATCTGCAACGGTGGCACCTACATTACCTGCACCAATAATGGAGACTTTTGACATACAGCAAAGGTAAGAGGAAGACTTACTCTATCCTCTCACCGACGATGGTAATACCTCCTGCAGTTAGTTTCAGCTTGAGAGGTAGGCCTGTTTCCTTTTCTATCCAGAAGATTTGCTCTCGCCCTTCTGATTCCAAACGCAAGCGCCAAACTGCTCGCATATTCCCCCCGAAAGAAAGCCGATCTTCTCCCTCTACGCTCAGAGTAGCTCTACTGAACTCCCGTTGTTGAATAGAAAAGATAGGTATAGAGGCTTGATATCCTGTAGCTAAAGGCAAAGACCCCAAGTAGTAGGATAACGCATTATTCACTGGATAGAGAGGGAAACTCCCGAGCGGTTGGTCAAATGTGCTTTTTTGCCCCATAAGTTGAATACTCACTTTGAGGAGACTATCCTCCCGATGAAGCTGTAGCTCCATCCCCTGTTGGAGGGTATGACTGCTAAGAATCTCTCCATATTGATCTACAAGGGTGGTATCGCTACTGTGTAAGAGGGGGGACTGAGCGGATTCAATATGACTGATGTATCGCCATCCCTCAGGAGTTTTTTCCCATTTCTCTGCGAAAGTCGCAGCCAATTCCGTATTTGGCAGCGTCAGTTTATAGCTCCATTTGGCTGTGAGGGGGGCTCGAAGTATGGGTCTGAGAGAGGACACAGGGCTTTCTTCTCTCTCAGGTAAAGGGGGACGAACAGTTGCGGGATCCACCGAGATTTGGTTGAGCCGACGAGCAATCGGCTCTGGGACCTCCGCTTGAAGGCGCCCCCCCAGCCGCTCCGCTAAAAACTGCTCTATCGCTACTATCATCGCCATGCGGTTATCATAGTTTGCAAAGCCATGCCCTTCATCTGGCGCAAGAAGGTATCGTACGGCATATCCTTTCGCGTGGAGAGCTGCAACGATTTGATCCGACTCTTGGCGCTTGACCCGAGGATCATTAGCTCCCTGAACGATGAGGAGCGGAACCCGAATCCGATCCACATGATACAGCGGTGACTGAGCCTTGAGCCGTTCAACATCCTGAAGATTCTCTAAGCTACCCACCCGATTTTCAAATACCTTCATAAGCGGACGCCAGTAGGGAGGCACCGAACGCAGAAGGGTAATGATACTGGAGGGTCCTACGATGGAAATACCACATGCATATAGCTCAGGAGTAAAGGCTACACCTGCAAGTGTAGCATATCCTCCATAAGACCCTCCCATAATGGCGACCCGACGAGGATCAAAGACACCTTCTCTTATCATGTGTTGAACTGCATCTGTCAGATCATGCTGCATGATGCCCGTGCCCCACTGCTTATTCCCTGCATTCAAGAAGGCTTTCCCATACCCTGTGGAGCCCCGAAAATTCACCTGAAGGACCGCATATCCCCGATTAGCTAAGAATTGAGCAAAGGGATCATAGCCCCACACGTCACGAGCCCAAGGTCCTCCATGCACTAGAAGCACAGCCGGAAGATTCTTAGGCGGTAAGCCAGAGGGGAGAGTAAGATAAGCAGGAATCTCTACTCCATCTCGTACCCGAATACGCAAGGGTCGCATCTCTGCTAAATGGGAGACAGGCAGGTCAGGTCTCACAGCCCCAATCTCCCGAAGATCACTCCTCTTTGCATCCCACAAATAGTACCTTCCAGGCTCTCTATCACTTGACAAAAGCACGACCGCATACCGCTCATCATCTGAGAGAGCGGTATAGCTAACTTCACCCCCAGCCAAAAGCTCATTCCACCTCTTGAACCACCCTTCTATTTTTGAATCAAAAAAGTATCGCCTGATTTTATCTTCCTTATAAGAGACAAAACGAAGCTTATCTGTCTTTTCATCAAAGATGGCAGCACTTATATCTACCCTATCCTCAGGGTCCTTATGAATTTCCCGTTCCCGCCCTGTCTCCAAGTCAAAAGCTACCAGTCTCAGCTTATCTACCCCTTTATTTGTGAGGAGATACACTTCTTTGCCCTTTTTAGGCAAATGAACAATAGCTGCCGACTCATCCCAAGCCGTTTCGTATATCTTTTTGAATGAGAAACGCCCTTCCTTTTGTTTGACTTCATATATCTCTGTCTCTCCTTCTGGTCCCAGCTTGGTAGCCAAGCGAATTCGTCCGCGCTCATCTATTGACCATCCTAAGATGCCGTCTTTATTCTCGTAAAGGAGCTTAAGGGCACCCGTAGTAAGATTGAGTTCATAGAGGTCATGTAAGGTAGGGTCTCTGTCATTGAGGCCGATATAAGCAATCTCTGGCTTCTCTCGGGGAAGGGCATAGACTTGGACACGCACCCCTTCTTTAGGAGTCAAATCGGTGGCTGAAGGAATTGCATTAGGACGAGCCTCAGCAATGGAGATGCGATAGACATGATAGTTCTCATCACCGTCTTTATCTTGGACATAGAGGATATAACGACTATCCCGACTCCAAAAGTATTGAGTAATTGGGCGCCGATTACTCGCAGTGAGAGGGAAAGCATCACCGAGCCGGTCCGCTAAAATTGGCTGAAGCCAGATATTGAGCGTTCCATTATAGGGCTTGCAGAAAGAAAGCCACTTCCCATTCGGGGAGACCTCAACCGCAACAAGTTGAGGATCACCGAAGAAGAGTTCTCGGTCAATAAGAGGGGGGAGCTGAGCTGCCATAAAGCCCCAAAATAGAAAAAGGATAGGACTGGGGTTCGTCATACCTGAGCAAAGATAAGCGCCTCATCCTACAGCCAATGAGCCACAAAGGAAAAGAAAAGGTTTATTCCTACCTTAGGCAGGAATGGAAGGTGCCCCTGAGTACGAGATCATAGGCCGGCTATATAAACTTCTTCCCGTGATTCGGTATGGGCGCAGGCAGGTCAAGCAGCAATTCATTCTTCTGACAGAGACGCCTACCCCCCAGATGCTTTTGATGGAAGTAACAGAGGCTCTTATAGATCAACTTCGCTCGTATCCCCCTCAGGTTCGGCTGAAAGTACGCTTTACCATAGAGGGACGACTCTGGCACCCGCCGCATGGAGAGGCTCGCCCTGTCATGCAGCTGAGAGCTATAGAGCTTGAGCGGCTGACCGACTAACTTTGTAGCGTATGGACCTCTTTCAGAAAGTTCAATCCCGCATGAAACAAGACCTCGGAAAATATGCTGAGGTCGGACATCATTATTTGGCTTTCCCTAAACTTACAGGCGAAATCGGACCTCATATGTTTTTCCAGGGACGCAAAGTCTTAGTTTGGTCTTTGAATGATTATCTTGGCTTAGCAAATGATCCAGTAGTAAGGCAAGCTGATGCTGAGGCAGCAGCCACCTATGGCCTTGCCTATCCAATGGGCTCTCGGATGCTAACAGGTAACACAGACGAGCATGAAGCGCTTGAGCATGAACTGGCAGCATTCGTAGGAAAGCCAGACGCCTTCTTGCTCAATTACGGATACCAGGGGTTTATGTCTGTGATTGATGCTTTGACCGACCGTCATGATGTGATTATTTATGATCAGCTCGCTCATGCTTGTCTGATAGATGGAATAAGGCTCAGCCCTGCCCTTCGCCTAAGTTTCCGCCACAACGACATAGACCACTTGGAGATGCGCCTTCGGCAAGCAGTTACTCACATCCGAAAGACAGGGGGGGGTATCTTACTGATCACAGAGGGCGTATTTGGTATGCGAGGGGACTTGGGCGCCTTGGACCAGATTGCAGCGCTCAAAAGCAAATACCCTTTCCGACTCCTCGTGGATGATGCTCATGGATTTGGGGTGATGGGAGCCACTGGTCGGGGAGTACCTGAGCACTTCGGCGTGGAGGAGGCGGTGGATATATGGCTTGCTACTTTCGCTAAGAGTATGGCTCTTATAGGCGCTTTCGTTGCAGGCGATACACCTCTCATTCACTACCTCCGCTATCACCTGCGTAGCCAAATTTATGCAAAGTCTCTTCCTTTAGCCATCGTAATAGGAGCTCGCAAGAGACTAGAGCTCATCCGAAAGGAGCCGCACCGCCTTCAACGCCTATGGCACATCACTCGCCTTCTCCAAAAAGGGCTTGCCCAAGCAGGATTTAATATTGGTCCTACGGCTTCGCCAGTTACTCCTGTTTATCTTTCGGGGGATGAGACTGAAGCTATTGCGCTCGTCCGAGATCTCCGAGAGAATTTCGGTATATTCTGCTCTGTAGTAACTTATCCTGTGATTGAGCGAGGGAAAATCATCTTGAGACTCATACCAACCGCTGCTCATACAGAGGCAGACGTTCAACGAACTATAGAAGCCTTCACCCAGGTAGCAGAGCGCCTTCGCTCAGGATACTACCTTTCTATTCAGCAGTCAGCCTTATGAGTGAGCCTCTCACGACAGATATTCAGAGACAACGGGATCAGGTAGATGAACTGAATGCCCGCGCCTATGAGGAAAGATACAACAATACTGAGCTAACCCTAAAGTTAGGCTTAGATGCCTTAGAAAAGGCTAGAGCCATCAAATACCGGCTCGGACAGGCATGGGCTCTGCGGAATATCGGGATTGCTTATGCCATTTCTGGTCGACCAGATGCCGCCGAAGCATATTTCCAAGAAGCCTATGCGCTATTTGAGCGGCTGGAAAATATGCGGGGAATTGCTTTGACTTTATCGAACTTAGCTACTATCTATCACCAGCTCGGACGCTTGGATAAGGCGATAGAATTCCATGTAAGAGCTTTACGCTATCTTCAATTAATCCCTGATTTAGTTGCTTTTTATGCTCAGACTTTAGCAAACCTTGGCTCACTCTATGGCGAGCTGGAGCAGTATGAGTTAGCTATTGACTATCACCAGAAAGCCCTCGCTCTTCATCAAGAGCAGGGAAATAAAAGGGGCGTATTTTTCTCTATGGTGATACTAGGGTCTCTATATCAGGCGATAAAAGAGTATCATCGCTCGGAAGAAGCTCTAAATCAGGCACTAGATATTGCTTCGGAGCTTGGGGAAGAAGATCTCGCAGTACGCGCCCTCATCGGTCGGGCTCAGCTACTCAAGGAGCAAGAGCGCTCCGAAGAAGCCTTGACTTATCTCCAAAAGGCAGAAGAAATTGCCTCTACCATCCAAAACCCTCAATTATTGGTAAATATACATCTCGCAATGGCGGATGCCCACTTATCCCTCGGACTGCTGGACAAGGCACAGGAAAGTATCCGACGAGTGAGTGAAGGAGCGACTCGAGTAAAGGTGGGAAGTATAGACTACTACCTTCCTGAAATTCAGTCTCGCCTTTCGGAAATGGTAGGCGACTATGAGACAGCTTACAAGCAATATAAGGAATACACAAAACGATATTTAGCCCTCCAACGAGCAGCAACTAGAAATACCCTTGCAGCAGTGGACAAAATTCTGCGTGAGGACATTTTAGGAGCCGAGAAAGAAGCCCAAGCGGATCTCATCGTAGCTCGCCGGATTCAGGAGGCTCTCCTCCATGGTGAAGCAGAACTGAGAGAGGTCTTTCCAGAAAGTATATACTGGCTTCTGCCTCGGGGAATTGTGAGTGGAGACTTTCTGTGGGTGGGCAAAGGGAAGGATGGTTCCCGAATCCTCGTAGTAGCGGACGCTTCAGGGGCAGGCGTGTCCGCCGCTATGCTTTCTACAATTGCTCACACCCTCCTCTATGAAATCATAACAATACGAGGCGTGACAGATCCCGGTCGCATTCTGAGCCAGCTACACAAAGGGTTATTAGACCTTCTGTATCCACCTACTAAATTGAGTTCAGCCGAGCTGGAAACCATTCAGTCAGAAGGGCTCCAAGTAGGAGTTTGTGCGCTTCTTTCCGCAGCGAGTGAGCTCCATTACGCTGGAGCCCAAATTCCCCTGTGGGTTTATAATCCTATGCTGGGATGGGAGCAGCTCGCCCCAGACAAGCGTCTCATTGGTCAAAAAATAGAAGGTGAAAAGACCGCAAGACTCTATACCAGTACTATCATCCCGGTGGAGCGTCACTGGGTCCTTCTCTTTCTGACAGATGGATGGGAACGACAAGTCCGAGCTTCAGATGGGAAGCGATATGGCCGGACAGCAGTGCGCGAATTTTTAGCTAAGAACCCTCCACAGGACCTTACTGAATGGGCAGCCGCCATACGAGATGAATTCAATCACTGGCGAGAGGGAGCCGCCCCCACCGATGATGTGCTGCTGGCGGCTGTCCGCTTATGAGAAAGGGCTTGTGGTTTCTTCCTCTTGCTCTTCTTGCCCAAGAACCTACGGTCTATCAGTTATCTGGCATGGTCCTCAGCGGAACTTCAGGGGAGCCCATTCCATTCGTCTCTATCCGAGTCGGACGCACTCGTCGTGGGACCGTAAGTAATGCAGATGGATTCTATAGTCTTCCCGTGATTCGCAGCGATACTCTTTATTTTTCTGCTTTGGGATACAAGCGGGCTACCTTCTCATTGAGCGCCTACCTTGAGGCTTATACTGGAGATACTTCGCAAGGCTTCTTGTATGCGATTCATTACCTTGTAGAAGACACAATAGAGCTACCTACTGTCCGCATCACCGCTATCCGAACTCCAGAGGAGCTGAAAACGGCTCTACTCAATATCCCTCTTGAGACACAAATGCAAACAGTGCGAGAAAATGTGAGTCCTGAAATTATCGCTTACTTCATGCAAAATCTGCCCGCTGATCCCCAAGAGCGTATCAAGGTAGCTCAGCAGCGGTATAAGGACCTTTACTACGAACGAACACTGCGTCCTACATACCCTATTTTAGACCCGATTGCAGCCTATCGCCTCGTGCGCTATCTCGCAGAGAAAGCGCGGGTGAAGCGTGAAAAGATATACGACTACTGGCGCGACGACTGAGCTCAAATAAAACGAATAGTAACTGCCGGAGCAGACAGAAGAGAAATTAGCGACTGATTACTTTATCTTAGTGGTTCGCCCCCTTGTGTAGGTAGCGTACCAGCACTCCTTAATCACCCGGATGCCGGAATTAGGTTCGTACGTAAAAGCTACTTTCCCTGCCCCCAGGAGGGTGATAAAATGATGGGGTATTGTTTCATAGCTTCCTCTTCCTCTTGGCGAAGAAGCTCTAACCTTTTCTGCTGCGTAGCATTTTGTAGGCACACCTCTCTTACGCTTTCAAAAGGTCTGACCTGATCAGGTACAAGCTCGGTAATCAGAAATAACCAGCGTCGCTCCCCCTTCTCTATGGGACCAAGGATTTGACCCTCTTGACCTTTTCGGAGCTCTTCATAGAAGGGATAGCCTTTCTGAAGCGGTATGTCCTGCTCATAGGTAAGAATCAAGTCGCCCTGATCAACTTTGCTGATTTGCGCTCTACTGCGGCGATAAGGCTCCAAGAGCGCTCGGGCCCTTTTCTCTCCATCGGGTGATTGCGCAGAGTAGCTTACTACGATGTAACTCACTTTGCCCGGAATCGTAAAAAGATGAAGATTCTTTTTGTAATAAGCCAGGGCCTCTTGCTCTGTAGCTGGGGCAGTTTGAGAGATATGCTGCCGATAGTAATCGGCTAAAAAGCGCCCCTTGAGAATTTCGTAAAGGACCTCTAAATCCCGCTTGACCTGG
>JANXAJ010000055.1 GCA_025062295.1 Bacteroidia bacterium
GAAGGGGCTGCCGCCGCTAAAACAGTCTCTTATTTCCCTATGCAAAATTTAGAAAAGATATGACCAAGCACTTCATCGGGCGTGATTTCACCCGTAATCTCTCCTATAGCTGCCTGAGCAAGACGCAGCTCTTCTGCGAGGATCTCGCTGCCGCCTTTCTCTCTCAGGAGA
The DNA here is from genome assembly GCA_025062295.1 of Bacteroidia bacterium. Lineage (GTDB taxonomy): Bacteria > Bacteroidota > Bacteroidia > SpSt-205 > SpSt-205 > SpSt-205. The sequence continues at coordinate 172 of JANXAJ010000055.1, forward strand.
CGTAGGGCTGCCTCCACAGCTTCCTTTGCCCTGAGAAAGCTCTCGTAGTGTCTAGTGTGGCTCAAAAGAATTTCGCTATCCACACCCATCTCGCCAATTTTTTCCGTGATGATGCGCTCAAGGTTATCTATGCCCTTTCTTTCTTTGGCAGCAATAGGTATGGCATGGGTTTGTAATTCTATTGGAAGGGCGGGGAGGAGGTCTACTTTATTTGCCACCCAAAGAATGGGAGGATAAGGGGGCATTCCTAAAAGGAGCTTCGCATGAGCTTGCGCTTGAGCTAAAGACTCTTGGGCTGCATCAAAGACATACAATACAAGAAAAGCATGGCGTAGCTTTTCTCTAGCGCGACGGATGCCTTCTGCTTCTATGGCGTCGCTAGGATTTTCGCGCAACCCAGCAGTATCAATGAGGCGCAGTTCGTAGCCGCCCAGCACGAGTCGTTCCTCTACTGTGTCTCGGGTAGTGCCTGGTATCTCAGAGACAATAGCTCGCTCCTCAGCTAAGAGCGCATTGAGAAGGGTGGATTTCCCTGCGTTTGGACGACCGACAATAGCTACTGGAATCCCCTCCCGCACCGCCTGTCCGATGCGGTAAGAGTGGAGAAGTCCTTCTATTTCTCGCCGAAGGCTCTCCAATAGCTGTTCAAGTTGAGCCCGAGAGGCAAACTCTACATCTTCCTCACTAAAGTCCAATTCCAGCTCTATAAGAGCTAGGAGGTCTATGAGCTGGGCACGCAACTGTCGCACTCGCTCATAGTATTTACCTGTAAGCTGGCTCAAGGCGAGGCGATGAGCTACAGCACTGCGAGCTTGAATCAGGTCAGCGACGGCTTCTGCTTGATCCAAAGAAAGTTTCCGATTTAGATAGGCTCGGAGGGTGAATTCTCCAGGGCGAGCCAAACGAGCTCCTTTCGCTATGAGCAGTTCTACGAGGCGTCGTAAAATGTACAAGCTTCCATGACAGGCCACTTCAACAACCTCTTCTCCAGTAGATGAAAAAGGAGCAGGAAAGTAGGTCAGAATGACTTGATCCAGGAGGGTACCGTTCTCATCATGGATAGCGCCGAAGTGGGCATAACGCGGGCGGGGTGGCTTACCCCTCCAGTAGGTGAGGATAAGGGGGAGAGCATTCGGACCGCTGATCCGGACGATGCCAATAGCAGCTGGTGCCCATGCCGTGGCTACCGCTACAATCGTATCTCCCACACTACAAAGCTATTGTCCTTCTTACCTTCGCAGAGGTGGCAGAAGTAAATATAGAAGTCTCGTGGAAAGCTCTACTGCAAGAAGAATTTACGAAACCCTACTTTGAAGCCCTTGTTGCTTTTCTCAAAGATGAGGTCCGCAAAGGCAAGACAATTTATCCCCCTGGTCGGCTCATCTTTCATGCATTTGAGCTATGTCCTGTGGAGAAAGTGAAGGTCGTGATTTTAGGACAAGACCCTTATCATGGACCTGGACAGGCTCACGGACTCTGTTTTTCTGTTCCAAAAGGTGTTCCCTTTCCCCCTTCGCTTCAAAATATCTTCAAGGAACTCCAGGAGGATGTTGGTGTTCCTCCTCCTTCTCATGGGGACCTCACGGGCTGGGCGGTCCAGGGCGTTTTTCTGCTCAATGCTATCCTGACAGTAGAAGCCCAAAAGCCCGCTTCTCATCGGGGGAAGGGGTGGGAGACTTTTACAGACCGAGTGATTCAGCTGGTCTCTCAGGTTCGTCCTCATGTAGTTTTCATGCTATGGGGTCAGTATGCTCGCAGCAAAAAGCCACTTATTGATAAGGAACGCCATCTTATCTTGGAAGCGGCTCATCCCTCTCCCTACTCGGCTGCTCAGGGGTTTCTGGGCTGCCGACACTTCTCCAAAGCCAATGCTTTCTTGATTTCATACGGGATGGAGCCCATAGATTGGGGGAGGCTATAGGAGAGTCCCTCCTTTCTTAGAAATACTTATGCGTTTTCCTTTGCGATTTTCTCAGCTTGCTCTAATAGTCGCTTGAGCTCGTCTTCTGGAAGGGTAGGATTAGCAAGTTGTTCTAAGGCTTGCTCTAAGATTCCTTTGAGAGATTTGCGGAGGTCTGGTTTTTGGAGAGCAGCTTTGATAAGCTCTTCCAGATTTGCCATATTGGACGAAGGTAGAAGATTTTCAGGAGTCGTATGAGGCGGTGATAGCCTCAGAGAGCGTGCGCCGCACGAGTCCATTCAGCACCGTACCGGGTCCAAGCTCGTAAAAGGTACGGATGCCATCCTCCCAGAGATGCTGGAGGGTCTGAGTCCAGCGCACGGGGGCTGTGAGCTGTTCAATCAAAAGGGCCTTGAGCCGAGAAGGATCAGATTCAGCGCAGCCAGTTACATTCGGATATACGGGAAAGCGAGGAGGATGAAAAGAGAGGGGCTGAATCGCTTCGGCTAACTTGTGTCGAGCCGACTCCATGAGTGGTGAATGAAAAGCCCCATTCACCGCTAACTTTTTTACAAGCTTAGCCCCTGCCGCTTTGGCTTTTTCTATCACACTATCTACGGCAGCTGTTTCACCTGAAATGACAATCTGACCTGGAGAGTTATAGTTTGCAGGGACGACAATCCCTTCGGTTACTTCTGAGCAAAGAGCCGCTACTGTTGCCTCCTCCAGCCCGATGATAGCAGCCATGGTACCAGGGTGCTTGTCACAAGCTTCCTGCATGGCTTGAGCTCGCACTTTGACTAAGTAAAGTCCCTCTGAGAAAGAAAACACTCCTGCTACTGCTAAAGCCGTGAATTCTCCTAATGAGTGTCCTGCTGCGGCCTGGGCTTGTATTTGGCGAACTTGGGCTACGGCAAAGCCATGAAGGTAGAGAGCTGGCTGAGTAATAGCAGTGCGTTGAAGCGCTTCAGGAGGACCTTCAAACATAAGCTGCCGAAGCGGCAAGCCTATCACTGACTCCGCTTCTTCGAAGAGAGGGCGAATCTCAGGATGGCGCTCATATAGCGCTCGTCCCATTCCTACAGCCTGAGAGCCCTGACCAGGAAAAAGCAGCGCAATGCTCATCCAGCGGCTTGCACCTGCTCCACCAGCGCTTGAAAAGCTTCTGGTTGAGTTACTGCTAAGTCTGCCAGCATTTTACGATTTAGGAGAAGCCCTTGCTGTCGCAGTCTGTACATGAACTGGCTATATGAGAGCCCACGCCTGCGTGCAGCGGCATTGATTCGGATAATCCAGAGCCGACGAAAGTCCCGTTTCTTACGCCGACGATGGGCATAAGCATAGAGCAGTCCCTTTTGGAGCTGATTATGAGCATGACGAAAGACGTTCTTTTTGCGCCCCCAATACCCTTTTGTCTGCCGCAGGATGCGACGGCGACGCTCCCGGGATGCAACTCTATTTTTAGTTCGCATACTCTCTCTACAGATGAATTGTCAGAAGCGATAGACGGGGTCTATCGGCTTTTTTGACCAGCCGATCATGACGGAGAGCCCGCTTCCTCCGAGCTGACTTCGCTGAAAAGTTATGACGGCGCCCCGTAGCTTTGTGAAGCAGCTGACCTGTAGCTGTCCGCTTGAAGCGCTTTTGACTACCAGAATGTCCTTTCATGTAAAGGCAAAGGTAAAGAAAACCTTAGTTTCCCCGATTTCTGTACATTTGTGTCATGCGTAATCTATGGGCTTTTACTATTGGCTTGCTTCTTTTGAGAGCTCAGAATGTTGGAATTGGGACTTCAGCACCACAGAGACCTCTCCATATCTATGGTTCAGCTAATCCTCTTTTTATTCGGATTCAATCTAGTGGAGCCTTTGGAGCAGCGGGTATAGAGTTCGTAAGCGATCCACAGGGTAGCCCGAATGAATGGCGTCCTGCATACATTGTCTCAGGCGATAACGGAGGCTTCACGGGTCGCTTAGACTTTTTTACAAACGGCACGGGTGCTCCCAATCGCTGGGGAAGTACTCATGGTATGACTATTGTGAGGGGGTGTGTAGGGATCGGTATTACCAATCCACACATTGGTGCTCGCCTTCACGTAGTGGGTACAGGTACTCAAGGCGTCCTCTTACCAAGTGTGTCTCTCAATCAGGCTAACAGTTGGGCGCCCCTCAATGGACCACCGACGGATGGAATGATCGTATATAACATAGCTATTTCAGGTGTAGGAAGTAACCGAGTCACGCCAGGCTACTACTACTGGCAAGATGGGCGCTGGCGCCGCTTTACAGAAAATGGGTATTCAGGCTTGATTTTAGGAACTCTACACAATGCTCAGCAGGATATTAATACGAATTCGCCCGGCTGGCAGTACCTCAATGCCTACATAGACCTTCCACCAGGCCGCTGGATAGTTTTTTCAACCCAGCTTCTCCGCCTTGCCTCAGGAAATGCTCTGCCAAGCAATCAATCTATATGGGTGCGTACCACATTTGCTGAAAGTTCTACTTGGAATGGCAACCCTTACCCAGCCACCGCCGACATTATTGGTTCTCCTCTCATTAGTGGGGTGCTACCTCCTCAGTGTATTTTCAATATTCTCACAGGGCAGGTGCTTATCCACAATCAATCGGGTGGCACTAAACGCTACTACTATTTTGGTCATAAGGAACCCTATAACGGGGCGCCGGGAGATATCCGGAATGTAGGGACGACCCTGCAGGGTGAAAACCAGCTTTTTGCTCTGCCAGCGGAGTAGGGGTGCTCTTCTCCTAAAGGGGTAGTCGGTCTGATTTTCCTGAAGAAAAGCAGCAAGAGGCACCCTTCATTAGACTGAGCCTGCCCTCACTCTAACTTTTCCTCTTCCTTTATTTGAAAGCGGATATGCCAGCCTGTAAACGGAAATATTTTGCGAATTTGCTTTTGGAGGAATAGGAGGTAAGATTGGCGGAGCTTGCGTGCATGGCGAGCGTGTAGAAGAAAGGTAGGGGGGGCCGTGCCTATTTGTTGTACGAATCGGATAGAAGGGGTTAGCCCTCCTACTGAGGGGTGAGGATGAGTCCGAAGGATAGGAAGGAGTGTATCATTCAAGAGGCGTGTTGAGAGGTGATGCCGACCTTCATCATATACTTGAAAAGCAGCTGCAGGTATATCCCTAATTCCGTGTCCAGTGAGAGCCGACACGAGGAGAATGGGGACTGGTTCTAAGGGAAGGACTTTGCGACGAGCCCACTCTAAGAGACGGCTATTTTCTGCGGGTGTAAGGAGGTCTTTCTTGTTGAGGAGAATGACAATTCCTCGTCCATGTTCTTCGGCTTGACGGAGGAGGGTCATGTCCTGAGCGGTGAGAGCCTCCGTGGCATCTGTAACCAAGAGTACGACTTCAGCGGAGAAGAGCGCTTCCAAAGATCGGAGGGCAGCGTATCGTTCCACTGAAGCGCGAGGGATACGACTCTTTCGCCGAAGCCCGCCCGTATCCACCCAGTAGAAAGGGCGTCCTTGCCACTCCGCTCGTTCATAGAGAGGATCACGGGTTGTGCCGGGTGTATCACTTACAATGGCTCGGGGCTGCTTCAGGAGGGCATTCAGTAGGCTGGATTTGCCCACGTTCGGACGACCAATAAGAGCAAAGCGAGGTGCTTCCAGGGAAAGGCGAGGAACTTCTGCAAAGGCTTTGAGAGCATCTTTGAGGTCTTGAATCCCTTGCCCTGTCGTTGCGGAAACCAAAAATAAAGGCGCAATACCGAGGCGGTGAAACTCCGTGCTTGCGATTGCTCGCAGTGGATTGTCCACTTTATTGACGACGAGCCAGAGGGGCTGATCTGCTTTTCGGTAGCGTCTGAGCCATGCGCCAAACTCTTCATCAGATGCCAATAGTCCCGTCTCACCATCTACGATCCAGAGAAGGAGATCAGCTTCCTCTACAGCAAATCGGACCTGCTGAGCGACCTGAGCTTCTAATCCTTCTCCTTCTCCGAAGAATCCCCCTGTGTCTATCAGAAGGAGGACCCCCCCCTCTGGAAAATTCAGAATGCCAGTGTGACGGTCTCGGGTTACACCAGGCTTATTTTCTACAATCGCTTGCCGACGACCAATGAGCTGATTGAAAAGGGTGGATTTACCCACATTTGTCCGACCAACTAAGGCGACTTTCCGCATACCTCATACCTGCCGACGCCACAAAAGCGCATAGCTACCTTCCCGCTGAATAAGTAGGGCCCGCCGACTTCCTATCCGTACAAATTCTGCCTTTGAGAAAGGAACATCCTCCCCTTCCAGTAGAAGGATATTTTTATCTCTCTGAATTTCCCGAGTCAGAAAATGCTCTTCTTCCCTCGGCTCCAAAGCTTCTGGGTCTATGTAAGAAGATTTTACAGTGAGGCTCATAAATTTAGGAAATATATTCACGATGATCAGTCCAATCTCTTCCCCTGGTAGCCCCTCATAGAAGCCAGCATAGACAGAGTCATCAGGGGCAAACCATGGTTGTAGCTCACTGAGCCGAGTGTAGATTCGACGCTCTCCCTCTTCTACTTCAGCTAAGACGCTGTCATCGGGGGCTAACGCAATCAAGCTCTGTTCCGACGGCTCTCCGTCTACGTAATCTATCTGAAGGGACAAAGCCAAGTTAATCCATCCTTGAACCCCACGAAAGCAAACTAGCTTCCACTCTCCTTTTTCCTTGAGAAGATAAACAGAGGTAGCCGGTGGAAGTGTGTCAATGATTTTTCCCGTAAGACTTGCTGTGGAGTAGCGAGCAGTTGGATGTAAAATATCTATTTTTCCTTTCGGGGTGGAGGTACAAGCCATGCTTGCGAAAATTATAGCCGTTTTTATCCACAGCCGCCGCACTATGCAAAGATAGAAAAATCCTACCTAATGGCCTTTCAGAAAGCAGAGAGAAAAAGCAATCCTAAAAAAGCATCCAGACGGAAATAAGAAACTTCCTCCCAGGAGAGTGCAGCCGTATAGTAAAATATCTGTCTAAACAAATGACTTAGGACCTTAGTCAAACTTAGACCGTTTGAGGCAGGGGCAGTCTGAAAGGCAGGCTCACTACCAGCTCGCTGCATCTCAGACTTAACCTCAGGTTTTTTTCCATATTACGAACTTGGATTAATTTTGCGATGATGACTACTCGTTACCTCTGGGGGCTTGCTGTCGTTTTTGGGCTTCTCCGAGCCCAAACTCTTGAAGAGCTGGCGCGTCACAAGATGCGTATTACAGACTCTCTTAATCAACTGGCTGCAATGGGTATTCCTATCGGTCCGCCGCCCGGCATACCTCTACCCCTTACCCTCTCTGAGTCTGATTGCCAAAATGCTATTGATGTATGCCAACAGACTTACACCTATACAAGCTCGCCCCCAAATTTCGGACAGATACAAGAGCTGGGTAATAATACCTGTCTTTTACGCCGAGAGCAGAAAACCGCCTGGTTTATCTTCACTGTACAATCTTCAGGTACTTTTGGCTTCATTATCAACACGACCTACGACTACGACTTCGCCCTTTTTGACTACGGGGCGATAGGAGGATGTGGAGGGACTTCCACGGCTACGCCTATCCGCTGTAACTATTCTGCGCAGTACGGGAATACGGGATTAGACGCAAACAACCCCCAGCCCGGTAGCCTCCAGTGGAATGCCTCCCAGCCTCCTATTATGCCCGGCATTAATGTAACTGCCGGGCAGACTTTCATCCTCGTCGTAGATAACTGGACGGGGGATGCGACAGGTTTCAGCATCACCTTTACTGGGACGGCTCAGATTTTTGACAATATCCCTCCTGCTATCCAAAGTGTCGCCTGTACGGGGAATCCCAATCAGCTCCTGATTACTTTCAACGAGCTTATCCGCTGCAATAGCATTCATCCTACGGACTTTAACCTGGGTGCAGGTATCACTATCACCTCAGCCACGGGCGTTGGCTGCGGTACATACACGCAGCAGGTCTTACTGACCTTCACAGGTGCTCTGAATAGCGGCAATCGCACCCTCACCATCCAGACAGGGACGGACGGCAATGCCATCCAGGACAAATGCGGTAATCCAATAGCAGCGGGTACCACTTTTACCTTCCCCTATTTAGGGCCCTTGACAGTGTCGGCTTCTCCTGCCAGCGTTTGTGCGGGGGGCAGTTCTACCCTCACCGTAACCGCACCAGGGGGGATTCCCGGCGGGGCGACGATAAGCTGGAGCACGGGAGCTACTACCGCCTCTACTACCGTCAGCCCTTCTTCTACGACGACCTATACGGTAAATGTTTCCTTCGGGGGCTGCAGCCGCAGTGGAAATGTTACCGTTACGCTAAATCCTGCTCCGATTATTAGTGTGACTCCTACCACAGCGGTCATCTGCTCGGGTACCGCCCTTATCACCGGGACGACGACTATCCCAGGCGGGCAGTGGCAGTGGAGTAATAACGGCGGCGCTACTTGGAATAACACAGCTAACCCCATGAACCTTTCACCCGGCAACTACCTCATCCGATACCAGTCCCCTGACGGCTGCTGGAGTAA
>JANXAJ010000056.1 GCA_025062295.1 Bacteroidia bacterium
TATAGCTTCAAAGGAGTGATGAGGGTGTCAGGTTTGAGGTTGTCCTCTATGTGCCAGAAAAGTTGTATGGCATCGTTAGAAAGGTCATCCTGAGTATTATGCTTGAGAAGGCGCAGACGAGTCTTGGCTAAATCAAACTCGCCCTGAAAATAGGCTAAACGGGCCAGCTGAAAATACACTTCGCTTTGCCAGGTAGATTGAGGGAGGCGGCTCTCTATCTCTAAAAGATACAATGGGATGCTACAGGGCGACGCTTAGCAGAGCTGACAGGCAAAGAGGAGATCTCATGGAGTATTCCCGCTGACTTAGCCTCAGGAATCTATTTCTGGCGAGCAGAAATGAAGGGACGCTACCGAAGCGGACGCTTCCAAATTCAGCGCTGACAGCAAAGAAAGAGAACTTACTCTCGCTTCAAGTTGCCCGCTCAACTTTGCCTCCCTTCTCATGAGTGCGTTGAGGTTCTCGTCTGGCTCTCTCGCTGAAGAAGGTAAGTATCTGAAGGCTTTGCTCTTCAGTAGGCAAGGTTTGTTAGGCAGGCTTGTGAAGCTCTTGAGGGATAGGAGCAGGGGGAGTAATTTGCGAAGAGAATATGAACACTAAACAGCCGCTCGTGTTTGTAGGTTTTCTACTACTTTTGGCTGCTTCAATGACTGCTCAAATAGAGGAGGCTACGTTTGGGGGCGGCTGTTTCTGGTGCACGGAGGCGCTCTTCAAGCAGATTAAGGGTGTAGAAGAGGTCTTTCCTGGCTATGCAGGAGGGGATGTGCCGAATCCGACGTATGAGCAAGTCTGCACAGGGAAGACAGGACATGCGGAGGTAGTACGCGTACGATTTCGCCCAGAGATCATCTCTTATGAGCAGCTTGTAGAGTACTTCTTCCTTACCCATGATCCGACGACGCCTAATCGCCAAGGAGCAGATGTCGGTCCTCAATACCGCTCGGTCATCTTTTATCACTCTGAAGCTCAGCGCCTCACAGCTCAAAAGGTTAAGGAGCGGCTGGAAGCCCAGCGTCTTTTTTCAGCCCCTATCGTGACGAGTATAGAACCTCTTCGCAATTTCTATCCTGCTGAAGAGTATCACTGGGACTATTTTGCTCGCCACCCCTCTAAGCCTTACTGCCAGTTCGTAATAGCGCCGAAAGTTCAGAAAGCCCGAGAAAAGTTCCGACCTCTTCTCCGCTAAGACAAAAGCTATACCTTTGTCTCATGCGGTTTTTCCTCATACCTACCCTACTTGTGCTCTGGGCACAGGAAGACCCGATTGGATTTGGTCTTCTTCTGCGCGTCCATAGTGGAGCTGGCATTGGATTCTTCGGCCAGCTTAAGTCGGACCTTCAAGCAAGTAACGCTTTGGGAAAAGATTTTCGCTTTGTACCTTGGAGTACGACAGGAGGCGCTAATTTAGACATTCTGATTGGGAAGCGTCTCCTTTTAGCTGGAACCCTTCAGCTCCAGCACTATGACGCCTCTGAGACAGAACGCGGACTTGCTCGCCCCTACGCTCTTCATTACGGAGGACAAATCGGCTTCGCTCTTATCAATAAAAACCTCTGGCTCTTCTATCCATATGTGGGCTATCAGGTTGGCACCTACGAGCTGCGTTATATGAACTATTTTACCGAACCGATATACTTTGGGCGAAATCAAGAGGTTCGTCCTTTAGAGAAACGAGTTTATTCAAGTGCCCTGGGGTTAGCAGAAGTGGGGATTGGACTTCGCCGGTTTCGTCGGGGTGAAGGTCTTACGCTAATGTGGGGGGTGGATGTAGGGGGGATGCTTTCTCCCTCCTCAGGTCAATGGAAGGCCTCCGAAGGTCCTGATCCTGATGGCGTCTCGGCGCCTCGTCTCTCAGGTGGATATCTTCGGTTTTCTCTCGGCTTTGGATATGTCAAGCCTCGCTCTGAATCCGGCCCTTCACCGATACCTGCAGCCCCCCTTCCTGAGGAAGAAAAGCCTCGCAAGAAGAAAAAGACAGAAGAAGTAGAGGCGGACACCCCACCGCCAGCCCCTTCTGACGCTCCAAAACCTAAGAAGAAGCAGAAAGACGAAGAGGAAGAGGACTAAGTCTTCTTTGAGTTTTTGTTAGGTGTATCAGAATGAGGATTACAGAAGCCCACTTGTATGATGCCCTCCGCACAGTCATAGACCCTGACCTTCGCCAGAACATAGTAGATGCAGGCATGGTCAAGGGCCTTGCATGGAATGAGGAAGATCAGCGAGTCTCGCTGACTCTGCAATTGACGACTCCTGCTTGTCCCCTTAAGGACTATTTCCGTAGTCACATCACCACAGCAATTCAAACGGTGCTGAGCAAGGAGTGGACAGTGCAAGTCTCCTTCATTTCTCAGACGGTGGGAGGTGGTTCTGAGAGTCTGCCTCAAGTCAAAAATCTTCTTTTGATTGGCTCAGGCAAGGGTGGAGTTGGTAAATCTACCCTTGCCGTGAATTTGGCAATAGCGCTTGCTCGCATGGGTGCGCGTGTCGGTCTCTTAGATGCAGACATCTATGGTCCGAGTATTCCCATCCTTCTGGGGTTAGAACACGCCAAACCCCAAGTTCGTGAGAGGGAAGGACGCCCTCTTCTCATACCTATCCGAAAGTATGGCGTTGAGGTCATGTCTTTAGGCTTTCTTGTGCCGCCTGGACAGGCAACCCCCTGGCGCGGACCTATGGCTTCAAACACCCTCCGCCAACTCCTTGTAGAGACAGACTGGGGAGAGTTGGATTACCTGATTGTAGACATGCCGCCAGGAACTGGAGACATTCAGATTACGCTGGCTCAACAATTCCGTCCGCAGGGGGCTATTATCATCACTACTCCTCAGAAATTAGCCTGTGCCGATGCAGAAAAAGCTATTACAATGTTCCGAATGCCGCTCGTGCAGGTGCCCATCGTGGGGATTGTTGAGAATATGGCTTATTTCTGGACACCTGAGCTACCTGACCGCAAATTCTATATCTTTGGAGAAAGCGGAGGGCGAATGCTGGCTCAGAAATACGAGGTTCCCTTTTTGGGGGAGATACCCCTTCTTGAAAGCATAGTGCAGCGAAGTGACAAAGGATTGCCTCCAGCACTAAGCGATGATGTTTTTCTTGCTGCTGCTTATGACACGATTGCTGGCGAGGTGGCACGAGCGGTATCTCGCCTGGCTTTAGTCTCTTCTGTATGAGAGCTACCCTCAAGTCTATCATGCAGCACCTTGATGCCATTCGGGCTTACCTCGCCATAGACGGCGGCGACATAGAAGTGGTCAATCTGAGTCCTGACGGGCGAACCCTCTATATTCGCCTCTTAGGAAGCTGCCGAACTTGCGACCTCAACTCAACTACAATTGAGTTGGGTGTTTTAGCCCCGCTGCGCCGCCACTTCCCTTCTCTGGAAGCTGTAGAAATTGTACCAGAATAAAATATGAGACACCTCCTCAGATATGGAAGCATCCTTTTTCTCCTTCTTTCTTGCGAGAAGGTAAGCCTACCCACAGGAGAAGCGCTGACAGAAGAAGAAATTGTAGCTGCTCTCAAAGAAGCTCTCATAGTGAGCACCGACACCGTAGTCCGTCACCTCAACCGCTTAGATGGATACTACGGGGATGAGCTTATTCGGATTCTCTTTCCAAGTGATGCAGAGCGACTTCGCACCGCCATAGAGGCTCTGCCGGGGGGGCCGCAGCTGATTCAGGACCTCATCCTGAAGATGAATCGGGCAGCAGAAGAAGCAGCAGCTGAGGCCAAGCCGATTTTTTGGGAAGCCATCAGAACCCTCACGATTCAAGAAGGCATGCGCCTCCTCAAAGGGGATAGTACCGCTGCTACTGAGTACCTCAAAGAAAAGACAACGGATAGCCTTTATCTCCGCTACAAGCCAAAGATTCAAGCAGCAATGGAAGAAGTCGGCGCTCAGCAGGCATGGGAATATCTCGTAGATACTTATAATGACCTACCCACAACCCTGACCCCTATACAAAATCGGGACCTCGCAGCCTATGTAACAGAACGAGCTCTGTATGGGCTCTTTCTGAAGATAGGACAGCATGAGACTCGGATTAGGCGAGATGTGAGCTACCGAGTTACAGACCTTCTCCGCCGAGTTTTTGCTCATGCAACACGATAAAAGCCTGGACTGAGAAAGCCCTCCTAGGGTTTTTCTTGTACGAAGATTTTATGCGAGTCTGAGCTGATAAAGGAACAACCTTTCGCCGTGTGAGGTTTTTCTCATATAAAGGTTTTATGCAAGAGCTCTTAGGCAGACTTTTTAGAAGAGAACAATCTCCCCTCTTTCCCTGAGCCTCATTTTCGGCGAAAGAGGGGATGGGCTTGGCGAGGGTCTCGTCCTTGGGATTGAAGCTTATTTATGCTTTTGAGAAGCTTTTTCATTTGCTCAAACTCCCGCAAAAGTTGATTGACCTGCTGAATAGAGGTTCCACTTCCTGCTGCAATCCGACGCCGACGAGAGCCGTTGATGATAGCTGGATTGCGGCGCTCCTCAGGCGTCATAGAGAGAATAATCGCCTCTATGTGCTTGAAAGTCTTTTCATCAATGTCAATCTCTTTCATTTGGGCAAAGCCCGGTATCATGGAGAGTAGTTCCCTCAAATTGCCCATCTTTCGGATAGTTCGGAGCTGCTCCAGCATGTCTTCAAGATCAAACTTATTTTTTTGCAGTTTTTCTTGGAGTTTCTGAGCTTTTTCAGCATTATACTGAGCTTGAGCTCGCTCAACAAGTGACACAATATCGCCCATGCCCAAGATGCGGCTGGCGATTCGGTCTGGATGGAAAAGAGCTATATCTTCCAGCTTCTCCCCCGTGCCAATAAACTTGATGGGAAGCCCCGTAGCAGCTCGTAAGGAAAGAGCAGCTCCACCTCGGGCATCCCCATCCATCTTAGACAAGACAAATCCCGTTACAGGCACTACACTGCAGAAAGCCTGAGCAGTAGTGACGGCGTCTTGTCCAGTCATAGCGTCTAACACGAGTAAGACTTCGGTGGGCTTGAATATCTCTGCTAATCGCCTCAGCTCTTCCATTAGCTCGCTGTCGGGAGTCTGACGCCCTGCTGTGTCTATGATAATGACCTCCCGGGCTTGAGCCTTAGCTGTAATTACTCCCTGTTTGACCAGTTCTATGACATCAGTAGCTTCCGATGCGGCATAATACGGAATCTCTCCTTTCTCAGCCAAGATCGCCAGCTGCTCGGCTGCAGCTGGACGATATACATCTGCCGCAACCAAAAAGGGAGCCTTCCCTTGAGATTTGAGATAGCGAGCGAGTTTAGCGCAGAAGGTGGTTTTCCCCGCTCCATTCAGCCCTACTATGAGATAAAGCGTGGGAGGAGGACTCGCAAAGCGAAGCGGCTCCTGACGCTCCCCTAGTAATTTGACAAGCTCATCATAAACAATTTTGATAAATAGCTGGGTTGGAGTTACGGACTTGATAACCTCTTGTCCAATTGCTTCCTGCTTGACACGCTCGGTGAAATCCTTGGCAATTTTGTAGCTCACATCGGCTTCCAAAAAGGCTCGGCGCACCTCTTTTACGGCATCAGCAATGTTCGCTTCTGTAAGGCGGGCTTTACCTGCTAAGGCTCTAAAAGCCTGATTGAGCCGCTCTGCTATGGCTTCAAACATTGTAGCAAAGATAAGCAGTCATCACTCCTGTAGAGGGCTTATCTAAGTACGAACCCGCCTACTCTCTTCAGAAGATTATCCAGCCACACTAAGCAAACGAGCCTCTTCCCCCTCCTTCCAAGCTTCCTTCATCAGCGGAAGTAAGTAATGGGGATATGACTCCGAGTGTAGGTAGGTCTTTGGGAGAGGGTTCAGGCTGGCAGGTGTATCCGAATCCGAATGATGGCAATTTTGTGATACGGAATCGGCTGGGTCGGTTGGGTTGGTTTGAGGTGATAGATGGATGTGGTCGGGTGGTGGGTGAGTATTCTATTGGGGAAGGGGAGCATAGTTTTCCTGTGCGGTTGTCAGCTGGGGTGTATGTAGTGCGGGAGCGGGACGGTGGAGCGAGTGGTAGTGGAATGATTTAGCATAGCTTATGGATGCGAGGGCCGTGCCTGAGGGGCATGGCTTTTATATTTGTGTATGACTTTGTCGGAGCTGCGGGAGATAGCGAAGCGGCATGGGTTGCAAGTGGAGGAGGGATTTCTGAAGTTTGTGCTGGAGGTTTTGTCGTTAGAATCGTCAGTAGTGGATCGGATGACGAGGCGGTTTGAGGAGATGGAGCGGCACTTGAGTCGCTACATGAGGCGGTCTGAGCGGCGGGTTGTGGAATACTTACGGTCAGAGCGAGAACTACATGAGAGGCATTTTGCCTTGCTGCGAGAGGCGATGGAGAGGCGGATAGAGCTGGTGGAGCGGCAGGTGAGGGAGCTGAGGGAGGATATGAATCAGCGGTTTGTGGAGCAGAAGGGGGAGATGGAGAGGCGATTTACTGAGCAGAGGGCTGAGATGGATAGGCGGTTTGCAGAGGTGAGGGAAGAGATGAATGCCCGCTTTGAACTGGTGATGAGGGCACTTGCTGAGCAGAGGGCTGAGATGGATAGGCGGTTTGCGGAGGTGAGGGAGGACATGAACATGAGGTTTGAGCTGGTGGTGCGAATGCTGAATGAACAGCGGGTGGAGACGGAGAGGCGTTTCGCTGAGCAGAAAGCAGAGACGGACAGGCGCTTCACTGAGCTGAGACAGGACTTAGAAGCACGCTTTCGTGTGCTGACTTGGATTACTACCGTAGGCTTCACCACGGTGTCTCTTGTGGTAGCACTACTTACGCTGTGGGGGCGAAGCTGAGGGATGAGGGGGATTTATTAGTACATCGGCCCAAAGCTGTATTCTTCCTGAGGCACGGGTTTTTTACCTTAGGGGCCTTCTGGTTCGGCTGGAAGGGGTACTGGTTCAGCATAGCCGAGCTGTTCTGCCGAGGGTAATTTTGAGGGGTATGTCTCGGTGCTGCTTGGAAGCGGGTATGAGCTTACCCACTGAGGGCTGAGGCTGATTTGGAGTTATGGTTTTTTTTCGTAACATTGTACAAAATCTACACCTATGCGCGGAGTATCACTACTTTTTCTCAGCGCTGGTTTAGTGCTGGGCTTTCTGAGGGCGCAGGAAGCAGCAGCTCAGGCTGCCCTCAGCAAAGTGAATCGGGGCTTTTTTATTGAAAACAAAGGTCAGTGGCACCCCGATGTGCTCTACCTCTATCGCGGACCTGGGCTAGATGCTTGGGTCACCCGCTATGGGCTCAATTTGACCTTCATCAAGATAGAAAAGCCCACTCTACCCCTCTCGCCTGATTTACCTTTTCACGAGCGGGAGCGGCTGGAGCGGGAGCACACTACCCTCCTTGGCCACCGAGTGTTGGTAGAGCTGGAGGGAGCGAATCTCCACCCCACCCCCGAGGGACTGGACAAGAAGCCCGGCTACTACAACTACTTCATCGGGAACGACCCCTCCAAGCATGCCAGCTTTGTCGGACTCTACGGGGAGGCTCGAGTGAAAGAGGTATACCCCGGCATCTCGCTGAGGTACTATCTGGAGGGGGGGGCGGCTGCGGTATGACTATTTGGTAGCGCCGGGGGCGGACCCCTCGCAGATACGATTTCGCATCCGAGGGTCGGATGAGGTGGAGGTGAGGGGGCAGAAGCTGGTATTTAGTACTCGTTTTGGGTCGGTGGAGCTGTGTGAGCTGCGGGCATAT
>JANXAJ010000057.1 GCA_025062295.1 Bacteroidia bacterium
GGGGGCCCCCGCCGCCCAAAAAAATTTGCACTTGGGCATTTTGGGATGCTTCTGCTAACTGCTGAGAAAATCTTTTTGTCTATCCTAAGTATAAAAAGCTGCCTAGGAGAGTAATGGTAGGGTTTCGCTTAGCTCTCAGATAAAGCCATTTCGTTACCACCTACAGCGAAAAAAAAGTCCTGTGCTTAGTAGCCTTCCTTCTGGAGTAGGAAGGGTGAGCTCACCTACTTCTAAGGGAAGAGGGAGAGTTTCTTGAATTATTCGCTTGACAGTATAGGGGGAGAAGTCTCCAGTGTAAAGGTTGAGAAGAAAAAGACCTCGGTCCGTTGAAAGAAGGGGAAGGAGCTCAGCCAGCAGAATGGGAAGGTCTTGCTGGAGCTCCCATCGGCGACCTTTTGTCCCAATCCCATAGGCAGGTGGATCCAGTAGAATTCCATCGTAGGTTTCCCTGCGGCGGGCGGCTCGCTGAACGAACCGTCGGGCATCTTCCACCAGCCATCGGATGGTCTGAATGTTATTGAGTGAAGCGTTTTCCGCAGCCCATTTGATGGCACTGCGGCTTGAATCCACATGGATGACCTGAGCGCCTGCCAGGGCTGCAGCAATGGAAGCGGCTCCTGTATAGGCGAAAAGATTGAGTATTCGTACTCTCTGTCGTTGGCTTATCCATTCATGTAGCCAATCCCAATGAGGTGCTTGCTCGGGGAAAAGTCCCATGTGCTTAAACTTTCCGGTTCGGCACCAGAGCTTCATTTGCCATCTCTTGCTTCGGTATAGGAGTATCCACTTTTCGGGCAGGGGGGGCTCCCATTTCCCTTGATACGCTCCCATGGGGTGATAGACATGCTGAGGGGTCCAGCGGCTGCGAGGCTGGCTTGGGCGACCCACTGCCCATCCATCGGGCCGCATCACGCTATACTTGCCCCAGTACTCCCATCGCCACCCTTCTCCAAAATCTATCAAGCGATAACTCTCCCACTGTGCTGTAAGTATATGATACTCCACCTCGTACAAAGATATTCTCTCCGAACTTTGGCGGATGGAACAGCGGCAGCCCCTTTATTACCTGACCGCTAATCTTCTTCATCGTTCTTATCCTCTCATAGAGACTTTCTTCCTTACCCTTCTTCTGTCAGCAGCGGATTTTGGGCGTTGGAGCTGGGCAAGCGCTTTTTATACAGGGGTAATGAGCGTGGCTCATGGAGGCATTCCTGCGGCTCTTCTTCGGTATAGTGCCATCACCTCTGAAGCGCCTCTGAGCTTACTCCACTATGCTCTTCGAAAGCTTTTGGTGTGGGTAGGAGGAGGGTGCCTCGCTCTTTTAGGGCTGAGCCTAACAGTGCCTCCTTCCATCCGATGGATTATATGGACGCAGCTTCCAGCCCTTTTGGCAGGTCTCATAGGGGAAGCCTTCCGAGCTTATTTACGGGGGCGTCTGGAAGAGAGAAGAATTCTCTTCTGGCAAGTTGGGAGTACATGTATGGGCCTTCTCCTGACAATTAGTCTTACGCTAGTATATGACATTCAGGGGGCAGCAATTGCTCGGGCCCTTCAACCTGTGTGGGGCCTGCTTCCTATAAGTCGCGAAATTTTAGCTGCTCTGCAGACCCCTCCTCGGGAAGTCGCTGAATTCAGTAGGTTTAGTTGGTTAGCTCTCACCGGAAACCTCGCTATGGAGGCTCTTTTCTTCTTGCCCCCTTGGTTCATAGGATGGCATAGTTCCTCCCCCCTTGTTCTCGCTTATTGGCGATGGGCTACCCTGCTTCCATTCAACATTCGTATATTTTTCTCTCAAGCGGTGCTTTATTTGTATCCTCGCTGGGCTCGGCAGAGGGAATCGTCGTCTTATCTTCTGTATAGGCGTCTAAGACCCTCTCTTCATCTCACAGCTCTTATTGGAGTCATTCTGTTGTTTGTCATCGGGCTTTTTTGGGAGATTTTTCCAGGTGAAAGCTATTTGCCTGCCAGAAAGTACTACTGGTTTGCCTTGATGGTAGGATATATTTGGAGCACAGAAGCCCTTGTTCTTCCAAATATTCTCTCAGCTCAAGGTTGGATTCACCACTTCGGCAAGAGCTATGTCATTGCTCTCTTCACAGCGCTACCATTTTACGCATTAGGAGGTGATCGCATACTAACCTACCTAATAGGGATGGGAGTGAGTGGCTTGATAGCTGCTTTTACTTCTCTCTATGAAATCCGAAGAAGGGATAAGTAAGAGAGATCACCTTACAAAGAGGTATCGTCTTCGTCGCTTCTCACTCAGAGCGACGAGAATGACGCTTACCTCATAGAGAGCCCAAAGGGGAACAGCAAGGAGGAGCTGGCTCAATACATCAGGGGAGGGTGTGAGGATTCCGCCCAGTACTACGGCTACTACTATTGCATATCGTCTCAGGGAACGCAGTCCCTGAGCTGTGATGAGTCCAGCCTGACTGAGCCCCCACAAAAGCACGGGCATTTGAAAGACGAGGCCTACCGCCAGACAGGTCTGAGTAATGAGACTAATCACATCTCCTATGCGCCAGATATTCTCTATAGCATCTGACAACCGAAAGTTTGCAAAAAAGTATATCATAAAGGGAGTTATCACGAAATAGGCGAAAAGAACTCCCAAGAGAAATAAACAAGACACGTAGACAACGATTCCCTTCAGAGCTTGCCGTTCATGGCGATAGAGACCAGGGCGAATGAACCGCCATAGCTCCCATGCAATGTAGGGGAAAGCCCCTATTATACCTGTGGCTAAGGCTAAGACCATGGCTTTGACGAACTGTTCCGAGGGATGTGCTGCTTGAAGGCGTATGGGAAGGGGTGGAGGGCAGTGTCCGATTCGGCATAGAAGCCGGGTAGTAGGGAAGGTCGGTTGCAGAGGTCCTAAAAGGACTTGTCCTACAAGCCATTCTATCTTCCAGAAGGCGAGTATGCCTATACCTATCACTGCTGCAATACTGCGCCATAAATGCCATCGTAGCTCTTCTAAATGAGCCCAGAAAGGTTTTTCTCGTTCTTGGTCTAGGGGCTGCTTCATAAGCGCAAGTGATAGATTTGATAGCCATTTTTGCCTGGTGGTGCTAGAGCTAAGCATATGACCTCTCGCAGACCCAGGTAGGCAGTCCGACGCGGTAGAATCAGAAGATCTCCAGCAGTATTCTGAGCGAGTTCTTTTGTGAGGGCTTCTCCCGTCTCGTGATTGAGCAGGTAAGCGATAAGCTTTCCTTTACCAGTGCGTTCGGTGAGAAAGGCTATTGTTAGAAAGGTTTCACTCAGGCCCCATATAAACGAGGTCATCTCTGGTGAAGGCTCTCTTTGCCTTTTTTCAATGCGGTAAGCCCACCGATACAGAAGAGAATCTTCTCTTTGGCTCCATTGAACTATCCAGACATCATATGATAAGGCTGTTCCTGCCCGTATCTGGTTATCCTCCCAGAGAATATAAAGCAGAGTATCCTCAAGGGTTAGGATATGGGCTACGTTGAAGTGCGTTAGTTCGGGGTAAAATGAGCTCCACTCGTTTGGAATTGGAGCTATGCTCCACTCAATAGCGCTTGTATCAGAAACGGGAAAAGTGAGTCGTCCCACTGCCCATCGGCTGACTTGACCCTCTACATGGGGTATGCCTTTTTCTCCGGGGAGGAGTCCTATGATATACACACAGCACTTAGTGAGGTGTAGGTAGGGTGCATATAAAGCTGTATCTATGTTTATTGGCCATTGACGGGTGGTGCGTGCCCGCGTGTTATATTCCACCACTTTTAGCCCCTTAGGGCCTGCTTTTTCTATGGTCCAAATGCAGAGCTTATGATCCAGCTGGATGCTGAGGGGGGTACCACTCAATGGCCACTGCGTTGAACTGCTAACCTTTTTCCCAGCGCTGTTCCATACTGCATACCATCCATTTTCTATTTGTCCTTTTTTTCCAAGCTTATATGCGTACCATAAAAGATGAGTGCTATCAGGAGACAAACGTACATCGCTGATGGCATCAGTAGCGGGGCGATCATAGACAGAGAGGGGTATCCATTTTGGGAGAAGAGGTTGTCCTTTGAAGTCATAGAAGCGTCCTGCAAGCTGAACTACCCCGCGCGTGAGCGGATCCTCTTCATAAGCACAAGCGATTAGGGCATCTTTCATACTGATGAGGCGCAGGGGACGTCCTTCACCAGCTTTTGGAATCTCTAAATATTGGGACCATTGGGTGTAGTATTGGGTATTGAGACACTCAATATACCACCCTGGGCGGGGCTTGTCCTGTGCCCAATACTCTATGTAAGCGAAGCGTCCTTTACCCACTGGGGTCGGGCTCAGAGGGAGTCCGATTTTCTCCACTGAGTAGCCCTTGACTTCTATCTGAGTGCGGCTCAAGATTCTTTGTGCCCACAGCAGACTTCCACTCAGGAGAATCACCCAATGCATAATATCTTCTCAAAAGTAAAAGTTTTCGTTTTCGCGCTCAGCTTAACATAAGGCTGTGTCTAAACTTTCCAAAGGAAAAGGGGGCTACCCCCTCCTAACTTTGCCGTGTGTGGCACTTGCCTTTTGCTCCTCATGCTGCTTCTGTAGAAGAAGTAGCTTCCACCCTTCACACTACTCCGCAAGGGCTTTCTTCTCATGAAGCGGAGAGGCGACTCAAACAAGTTGGACCCAATCACATCCAGAAGGCCCCTTCCATTTCCCTATGGAAAATACTCTGGCATCAGTTTAGCAGTCCATTCATTTATCTACTCATAGCAGCAGTTGGAATTTCTCTCCTCTTAGGAGACTATGTTGATGCGATCGTGATTGCCGCCGTGCTTATTTTGAATGCAATTATAGGCTTTATTCAAGAGTATAATGCAGAGAGGGCAGTAGAAGCTCTTCGCTCCATGACGGCGCCTCAAGCTACTGTGCTCCGAAATGGGGTAGAGCAACGCATACCTGCTGCTCATCTAGTTCCAGGGGATGTCGTCCTCTTGGAGTCTGGAGTACGAGTACCTGCGGACATTCGGCTTTCTGAGACGATCCTTTTACAAGTGGATGAATCCCTGTTGACGGGAGAGTCAAATCCCGTATATAAGGACCCTTCCATACTGCCTGCAGACACTCTCCTGGCTGACCGGAAAAATATGGTTTATGCAGGTACTATTATTACCTCAGGGCGTGGACGAGGGTATGTAGTGGCTACGGGGGCTTTGACTGAATTGGGGCGTATCGCTGAGAGTCTCTCGCAGACGGAGAGGGGACGCATTCCTCTCTTAGAGCGAATGGAGCGGCTCGCTAAAATCATTGGTATTTTCATCTTGAGTGGCATCGCACTGATATTTTCGCTAGGGCTTTTATTTGGATATTCTCTGGTAGAGATGTTCAAGGTGGGAGTAGGTGTAGCGGTAGCGGCGATTCCAGAGGGTCTGCCGATTGTTCTTACTGTAACCTTAGGTCGGCGGGTCTGGGCGATGGCTCGTCGCAATGCGCTTGTTCGTCGCTTGGCTGCGATTGAGACGATAGGCAGGGCTACCGTCATCGGCTCAGACAAGACAGGGACCCTTACGGAAAACCGTATGACGGTTCAGGTCTTTTGGACTGACGGAACGAAGTGGAAACCAAATCCGCTGAATAAGGGAGAGATAGATGCATTACAATCCTTGGCTCTTGAGATCAGTATCCTTTCCAATGAAGCTGAACTGGCTGATGAGCGCTACCGAGAGAGTGGGTCGGGTGATCCGACGGACCTTGCCCTTCTCTGGGCAGCTGTTGAAGCAGGATACTCACCCAAGGCTCTCCGTGCCGCTCAGCCAGAGGCTCTTCGCATTCCTTTTGAACCGGAGCTGAGGTATTCTGCCAGCTTTCGTCAAAAGAGCGAGTCGGGATATACCCTTTATGTAAAGGGTGCACCTGAGAAGGTAATCTCCTTGTGTTCTCATCGGTTGACTCGGGAAGGACCCGTGCCAATTGATTCATCTTTCATCTTGGAAGCGGTTGCTTCCCTTGCCCAAGAGGGGATGAGGGTGTTGGGACTTGCCTATAAGCCTGAGCTCAGCGCTCTCCCTTCCCCACCTTTCCTTCTCTCTGATTTGATTTTCGTTGGGCTGGTAGGGCTTATGGATCCGCCTCGTGCGGGAGTCCCTCAAGCAGTAGCAGATTGTCATGCTGCAGGGATTAGAGTGCTTATGATTACGGGAGACCATGCCGCTACCGCTCAAGCTATCGCTGCCCAAATCGGCATTTTTACTCCTGAAGTAATCACTGGGGAAATTCTTCAGCAGCTTTCGCCTGAGCAGCTTGAAGAGAAAATAGAAAAAGTAAATGTGTATGCCAGAGTCTCTCCTCAGCAGAAGCTTGAGATTGTGCGACTTCTCCAAAAGAAAGGGGAGATTGTAGCAGTAACGGGAGATGGGGTCAATGATGCTCCTGCCCTCAAAGCCGCTCATGTAGGGATCAGTATGGGGAAGGAGGGTACTGATGTCGCTCGAGAAGCCTCCGATATTATCTTAGCAGATGACAACTTTGTTACTATTCGGAATGCCGTGGAAGAGGGACGCATCGCCTTCCAAAATATCCGAAATGCTACTTTCTTCCTTCTCTCCACAGGTGCGGCTTCCATTATTCTATTCTTGATAGCTATCCTATTGGGATGGCCTATGCCGATTCTCCCTGCTCAACTGCTCTGGCTGAATCTTGTAACTAATGGGCTTCAGGACGTAGCGATGGCTTTTGAGCCAGCCCTTCCTGGGCTGATGCGCCAAAAGCCACGCCCTCCAAACGAAGGCATCATCTCTCCAGTCTTATGGGAAAGAACCCTACTCGTAGCTCTTCTTATGGCAGGAGTGATCGCTTACCTTTTCTGGTATGAGTACCACCTAACAGGCGATTTAGCTAAAGCCCAGACGGTTGCTCTCACCACTTTCGTATTATTTCAAAACTTCCATATCGGGAATGCCCGTTCAGAATACTTGTCAGCATTTCGGCTGAGTCCCTTCCGAAATCCTTTTCTGATGGGTGCAGCTATCACAGCACTGGGTATCCATGCAGCGGCTTTATATC
The DNA here is from genome assembly GCA_025062295.1 of Bacteroidia bacterium. Lineage (GTDB taxonomy): Bacteria > Bacteroidota > Bacteroidia > SpSt-205 > SpSt-205 > SpSt-205. Next base: position 7,021 of record JANXAJ010000057.1, read on the forward strand.
TTCCTCCTACTCAGTTTGTTCTTCGAGTAGTGCCGATTGAGTGGGAGGCGTGGCTACGCAGTATTCTATTTGCCCTAAGTGTGATAGGGGTCGGTGAGGCTCATAAGTGGATTCGTTCCGCTCAGCGGGCATGGCATGGCTAATCAAGGGGGGTTATGGAGAAGCTCCTTTTCTAAATGTTTTTCTGAACTGAGCTATGACCTTCTTTTGACCTTTGACTAAGGATATGTGGTCTCAAGAAGAGGGCGAGAGGGTGGGGCCTGATTCTGAGATGGAGGTAGTTGGTGGCTCAGCTATGGGGAGAAAGCGTTGCTTGGGGAGTTAGGAAGGCGGGTGGCGGCGCCAGCGCCCGTGG
>JANXAJ010000058.1 GCA_025062295.1 Bacteroidia bacterium
TCATTCAGCATTCGCACCACCAGCTCAAACCTCATGTTCATGTCCTCCCTCACCTCAGCAAACCGCCTATCCATCTCAGCCCTCTGCTCAGCAAAGCGCTGGTTCATGTACTCCCGCTGCTCCGTAAAGCGTCTGTCCATTTCCGCTTTCTGCTCAGCAAATCGCTGATCCATGTACTCTCGCTGCTCCGCAAACCGCCGATCTATCTCTGACTTTTGTTCAGTGAAGCGCCTGTCCATCTCCGCTTTCTGCTCTACAAACCGCTGGTTCATGTACTCCCGCTGCTCCGTAAAGCGTCTGTCCATTTCCGCTTTCTGCTCAGCAAATCTTTTCTCCGTCTCCACCCGCTGCTCATTCAGCATTCGCACCACCAGCTCAAACCTCATGTTCATGTCCTCCCTCACCTCAGCAAACCGCCTATCCATCTCCGACTTTTGCTCAGCGAAACGCTTGTTCATGTACTCCTGCTGCTCGGTGAAACGTCTATCCATTTCAGCCTTCTGCTCAGCGAAATGCCTCTCAACATCCGCTTTATGCTCATTCAGTACCTGAAGAATGAGAGCGAAGCGCTTGTCCATTTCTTCAAAGCGCCTCTCCATTCCCTCCCTCAAAAGCGCAAAATGCTTTTCCAGAAACTCCTGCTCCAACTTGAAGCGACGATAAAGGAGCCTCAAACGCTTACGGATTCGCCCTTCACTTTCACTGAGATGAGCAAGGATGCGCGCTTCACCAGAATTTCTCAAAGAGAGCACCTCTGCCAAAAATGCCAAGAATGCCTCATCTACCTGAAGACCGAGCCGCTGGGCTATTTCTCTGAGTTCTGCGAGAGTCATCTCTCATAGCAAAAATATAAAACCCCATTATCCCTATGCCAACTCCATTCAGGTTCTCATGTCGGCTCTCATCACCAAGGGTCGTTCTCCCCAACTCCCGTACGCCTTCCTCCGAGCACAGCCATTAGTTTAGACAAGGGCAATAAAAGCGATTGGACACCCCTATCCAAAAAAGCTCCTTGAGTATCCAATAAAAACGAACGATTAGGGCATGGTCATGAAGGGGAAAGCTTTCCCCGCTTTTTCGCCCTATGTGGATTATAACCCCTATTTGCGCCCTTATTGTAGCGCTTGTCTCATGAACACGCCTGCTTCTCAGCGCTTCGCAGGAGAAGCCAATACCTACCAACAGGAGGCTGCTAATGCTCCTTCGTAGCACTTCTCAGTCCTTACAGAGCACTGTCAGGTGAAATGGGCTAAGTTTAGCCAGCCTTATTTCACCTATGTACCTATCCGTAAAGAGCCGCCTAATCAAGAGCCTTATCGTTTTTGATAAGCTATGGAGCTTATACCCAGTATTCTGACTAATCTTTAGATTTTACGCCATATATTCAATCGGGCTCTTATTTGCTTTGCTTTTTGCAGCAAGTAGGATAATGAGCTATGTAACTTGTTGATAGGTTCAAACCTACTATTGTACAAGGCGCTGAAGTCGTACATCACATCCCTCCTGACTGGTACAAAAGCAGAATGCGAAACCTCAAATCGGGTAGCTATGAGAACAGTGCGAGCTTTACTATAAAAGCCATGCCTCCTAAAGTCTATATGATCAGGCATTCTTTTAGGTCTGTAGATGAAAGGCATACCAGCATGATGCAGCATCGCCACCAAGCAGCTCTCTGACGGATAAAAGGCTACATGATTTAGCCCTTGATTGATATACTTAGATTCCCCTACTAGCATCATGCTCGGAAGCTCCCAGCCGATTACCATGGACTCTACTAGGAGAACCTTATTGGTCATTTTTGCAAGATTTTTCACGGCAGCAAAAGGATTCTCTAAATGGTACAGGAGACCAACTGCTAATACTAAGTCAAATGTCCCTATCTCTGGAAGAGAGGGGTCTTCCACATTCCTACAGAGAAACTGAATGTCTGGGTGTCTGCGCTGGGCTTCTCGTACATTCTCCTCCCTTCCCTCTATACCTAATACCTCCAGTCCCTTATCTTTCAGAAAACGGCTGAAATACCCTACACCTGCCCCCACATCTAAGGCTGACTTCAAGCTCACATGGGGGGAAAGTGGCTCCAAGACAGAGGCTATGAATTCCATTCGTGCTTTATTTATGGCAAGGGCTTTTGGCTCATCAAAGACCCGGTAGAGTGAAGATGAAGAGGGGGCTTGATCGTTCTGAGCGATTTCAATCTGTGGATTAGGCATGCGACAAAGATACAGGAAATTAAGTTACCTTTGTTTCATGCCTGACTCTCCTTCTCAGCGCTTCGCTGGGAAAGCCGAAGCCCAGCCCTACAAATCTAAATATCATATTCGCATCGTAACCGCTGCCTCGCTCTTTGATGGGCATGATGCAGCTATTAATCTCATGCGGCGCATCATGCAATCCTCAGGGGCAGAGGTAATCCACTTAGCTCACAATCGCAGTGCAGCTGAGATTGTAACTGCTGCCCTACAGGAAGACGCCCAAGCCGTGGCCCTGACTTCCTACCAAGGCGGACACATGGAATTTTTCACCTATGTACGAGAACTGCTGGATAAAGCCGGTGCGTCGCATGTGCGGAAGAAAAGGTTCATAAGCCTAAACGCATTCAGTTAGGACCTCAGGTCGTCTTGGATGCAGAGCGCTGTATAAACTGCACCCGATGTGTGCGATTCACTCAGGAGGTTTCTAAGACCCATCAGCTTACTATTGTCCAGCGGGGCAATCAAAACTATCCTGCTACTGCCCATGGGCAGCCGTTTGATGACCCATATTCGCTCAACACGGTAGATATTTGTCCGGTAGGTGCTTTTACGAGTGCAGACTACCGCTTCAAAGCTCGCTCTTGGGAGATGAACTATACTCCTACGATTTGTACAGGGTGTGCTCGCGGCTGCAATACTTACGTTTGGGTGCGAGATAATCTCGTTATGCGCTTTACCCCCAGGAAAAACATGGAAATCGATCAGTACTGGATGTGTGACGAGGGGCGATTGGATTACAAGAAGTACAATGAGCGGCGCGCCTCAGGCATTCGTCAGAAAGGAGATATGCCCGTTTCTTGGGAAGAGGGCTTGTCAGCGATTGCTCAACTTCCTCAGCAGCATCGGGGTAAGATTCTCTTTGTAGGCTCAGCCTACGCTTCGGTAGAGACGCTATACGTTCTCAAAGCTGTAGCAGCAAAACTATCCCCTCAAGCTCCTTTGTATTTCGTTCCTCATGAGGTGGTGGGGTGGGGAGACGAGCTGCTTCGCCAGGATGATCGCACGCCTAATCGGACGGGGGCTCAGGCTTTAGGATACCAGGCAGCGACAATAGAAGAGCTTTTGAATGTCCTGCGTTCGGGGGCTTTTACTCTTTTGTATTGGGTAGAGGATGATCAAGCTTTGAAGGAGTTTCTTCCTCACTTTCCTGAGTCGCTTCTGGTTGTGGCTCATCTTTACCGGCTCATTGAAGGCTTTGAGCAGCTGGAGTGGGTTCTGCCAGCGGCTACTCATCTAGAGAGCTTCGGTACTTATGTGAATGGGCAGGGGATTCCTCAGACAGTCCAGCCAGCTCGTCAGTGGGTTCAGATGACGCCTCAGGACTGGTTCTATTCACCGAAAAGCCGCTTAGACGCAGCGGGACAAGCAGTGGACCGATGGAGACATCCCGCACACATTCCAGTAGAATTCTTATAGCATTAGGGGAGCTGCTTCAGCTTGGTATTTCCCTTCCAAAAGAACATTTGCCTCTTTGGGAGCGGCTAAAGGCAGAACTGCCTTTTATGAGCCGGGCGGTGTATCCTAAGCTTTTGCGGAAGGAAATTTTCAGACACAATCAGTTGGCATTTGCAGTGAAAGTGTGAGAAGAATGGGAAAGAAATAGGGCCTACCCCCTTATCGCCGAGGGGTATTCAAACTGGTAATGTTACCGATATTCACTACGAAAGTGTCTTGGCCAATGAGGTTATTGGAAGGATCTTTGAATTTGGCAATAATATGCCATGTTCCACTCGCAGGGAAGCTCGCTTGACCTTGATACCAGGCTTATTACTTACAGGGGTAGCATCTTGAGACCCTGTTGCCGTTTGCTGCGTGCTCGGATTATAGGTTACAATTTCTAACCGGCTTACGAGATTGTTGGCCGGCGGAAAGGCGTTTGGATTCGTACCAGGGATATTAGGGTCTCTATAATACATGGAAAAGGGCTGGCTGAGTACCTATAGTTCGTTGATTGAGAGTTAGCCCGTAGATGTAGCGCGGATTCTGGGGATTTCCGAACTGACGACCTCGGCGCACCCATCCATCAGGGTGAGGGTTGACTTGAATCGTGATGTGAGCTGTTCTGAGCCAACTGCTACACGCATTTTCCACGGCTGATTTGGCATGGTGGGCATCGCTAACGTTACCTGCTTGCTCAGGCTTCAGTTCTTAGTACGTTTGCCATAGCTGTGGAAATAGGGAGTTGATATTATGAAAACTATGCTTTACAATAAAGTGAGCAGATCCTTAAGTAGAATCAAGGCTCATCTAATATTATTTGTATTTGCTCTAACGGCAAGGGCTATCTACTTACTCCTTCTTCCTGATAGCTTGTTTCGCGGGATGGGAGGTCAAATTTGGCCCGCATATGTAGGTAGGAAATATGGTATTCAGACTGAAGCTTTTGATACGGCGAGTGTGCCTATAGCATTAGATGGAAGGGCACAATGGGCAAGAGCGAATCCAGATTTCGGGAGTTATACTTTTCCTTTTTTCTCTACCGTTGACTGTCTTAGGAAAAGCGATTTCAGAAATGCCAGTTGTCTCCTAAATTTGTGTAAATATAAATATAGACTACCAGGCGTTGGCACTGCCTACGGGGTTGTCTATTTCCTAAGTGGATGTCGTAGGGGAGCTAGAGATAGATTTATACTGGTACAGATTGTACTAGGCGCTATTGCCTCAGTTTTACTCGGTGACCTCGTCGGTAGGCTAACCAAAAGTAAATTCATGATGATTATCGCTTCTATAAGCTATGCATTTTTCCCATTCGTTGTTCG
>JANXAJ010000059.1 GCA_025062295.1 Bacteroidia bacterium
GTTTTGACCTCAATCCCTTAGCGGTGATTACCGCTCGGGTGAACTATCTCTTGGCTATTTTGGACCTGCTTCCGCATCGGCGCGGGGAAATCATTATTCCCGTGTATTTGGCGGATTCGGTGCGCACGCCAGCCGAAGGAAGTACGCTCCTGAGTGCGGGGGCTTATGAGTTTCCCACGGCGGCGGGTACGTTTGAAGTGCCAGAAGAACTCTGCAAGCCTGAGCGATTTGACCGTTTCTGCAGCTTGGTAGAAAGCTGCCTGCATAATGGATTAGATACGAAGCCTTTTCTGCAGCATTTGGAGCGCCAGCTCAGCCTTGTGCCGCCAGCATGGAATGACTCCGATAGGGCCCGTGTTCAGCAGTTTTATGAAACGCTTTTAGACCTGCATCGGCGGGGCCTCAATGGCATTTGGGCTCGCCTTCTCCAAAATAACTTCGCCCCCCTCACCGTAGGGCAGTTTGATTATATCGTCGGCAATCCCCCTTGGATTAACTGGGAGCATTTGCCCGATAAGTACCGACAGAGCCTCAAGCCGCTGTGGGAACGCTATGGTCTCTTTCCCCATGGGGGAATAGACACGATTTTGGGCAAAGGCAAGAAAGACATAGCCCAGCTGATGACCTATGTGGTGTGCGATATGCTCCTCAAGCCCCAGGGCAAGCTGGGTTTCATCATCACCCAGTCTGTCTTCAAAACCGCTGGAGCCGGTGAAGGATTTCGGCGATGGGAGATTCCCTCTCCTTCGGGGCAGGCCCCTACGCCCCTCAAAGTAATAGAAGTCCATGATTTAGTAGAACTGCAGCCCTTTGAAGCTGCCTCTAATCGTACAGCGGTGATTATCCTGCAAAAGGGCCAACCCACCACTTATCCCGTACCCTATATTCTCTGGCGCAAGGGAAATACTTCTTTCACACCTGAAAGCTCCCTCTCTGAGGTGTATGAAGCGACCCAGCGTTATGCCCTAACTGCCCGCCCAATTAATCCTCAGGAAGCCACTTCCGTATGGCTTACGCTCAGCGAAGATACCACTCAGGCTATCCAAAAGGTTCTCGGACCCTCGGCTTATGAAGCTCATGCAGGCGCCTACAGCGGCGGAGCGAATGCAGTCTACTGGCTGCAAGTCATAGATCATCGTCCTGATGGACTGCTCATTGTGCAAAATATTACCGAGGGAGCCAAGATAAAACTGCCAGATGTGATAGAAGCCGTAGAGCCAGATTTGGTATATCCGCTGCTGCGTGGACGAGATATACAGCGCTGGCGGGCTGTCCCTTCCGCCCATATTCTAATGGTTCAGGACCCTAAAACCCGACGAGGCATAGACGAAGTCCTCATGCAAGAGAAATACCCAAAGACCTACGGCTATCTCAAGCGCTTTGAGCCAGTACTGCGCCAGCGGAAGTCTCGCGGCATATCCGATATGCTGAAAAAGGGAGCACCTTTCTATACTATGTTTGGTGTCGGGGATTACACTTTCGCTCCGTGGAAAGTAGTGTGGACACGCATAGCTAAGATTGAGGCGGCTGTTGTGAGCACCAGAGAAGGCAAGCCAGTTATACCTCAGGAGACGATTACCTTAGTAGCTTGTGACTATCCCGAGGAGGCTTATTACATCGCCGCTCTGGTTAACTCTTCTCTTTTCCAATACGCAGCCGTCTCTTATAGTCAAGAAGGTGGCAAGAGCATGGGATCTATGCATGTGCTTGAGCATATTCGCATACCAGCATTTGAAAGGAATCACCCTACACATTCTCGCTTAGCCGAACTTTCTCAGGAGGCTCATGTAGCCGCTGAAATGGGAAATGAAGCTCGACTCCAGAAGATAGAAGCGGAGATTGATAAGGCTGCCGCTGAGCTCTGGGGCCTAACGCCACAGGAGCTGCAGGCGGTGCAGGAGAGTCTGCAGGAACTGGGCTAAACTCTATCCTACTGGTTGAGCCTTCTGTGAGACTTCATAGATGAGGTCCAGCGCTTCCAGGATGTTCGGATGAAACTCCTCGGGCTCTAAAAACTGAGCCAGTAAGTGTAGATTAGACTTATCCATCTCATTGTACATGGCTAACCGGTCATAGAATTGACGAAACAGAGGTAGTAAAAACTCTTCGCTGGCTTTGATATCGGGAGAACATGGATCTTTTCCCAATATCTTCAAGGCTTGTTCTGTCTTTATTATGGCTTCTTCCATATATTTCACCCATTCTGAACTGAATAGAGAGTCTTCGCCATAGTTTTTCTCACACCTATTCTTCGCATATCTTATGAGGACTTCCCGCTTACATAGGTAGTTCTCTATCTCACGCAGCTTCCACATAAACTGTCTAAGGCCCTCCTTCGAGGTCGGCTCCTTATCTAACCTGTCATAGATAGCTATACCAACTAAGTCGGGCTTTGCTTCGCGCAGAGCATAGAAGTGCTCATATACTTTATTAGGTTGATTAGCTACGTAATGCACAAAGGGACTCTTCAAGACTTCACGAGCGGGATGCTTGCGCTTCTCAGCCAGTGCTTGGAGAATGGCTAAGTCGGTAGAACCCTCTAAGTACAACACCCATCCTCTCTCCTCTGCCAGGTAGTACTCTTCAAAGCCAATGTCTCTTAAGGCTTTAGCTACTTGAGAACCTCTGTCGTCTATCCGATGCGGTTTCCCCACAAACGCTATGACAACATCTTTTCGGGCAGCCTCATTAAGCATTACTTCAGAATGGCTTGCGGCGATGATTTGTGTATTCGTTTTCTCCGCGTGCTGTGAAAGAATATCATAAATCTGTCGCTGTCTAAGAATCTCCAAATGAGCATCGGGCTCATCCAAGAGGAGTACAGCTCGCTCATGCAGGCTCATAAAGCTCAGGAGGAGAAGAGTTTGCTGCTCTCCCCGCCCTGTTGAGGAGATATCAAGCTTAGTACCTTCACGATTGCGATAGTGGAGTATAACTTCGCCCCGCTCAGCTACATATATCGGGTCTTCCAGCTTAGAGCCAAAGAGGTTTGTAAGGGTCGCTTTAATGTCTTTCCATTTATTCCTATCCTTTTCAAAGACCTGCCAGCATAGGTTGCGGAGAACTTCGGCAGTGCGCCCCTCCCCTAAGCGTACGCGAATAGAGCCCATTTCCAGCCGGTCCTCGCGTGCAGCTAAACCAGACATAGGCGGCAGGTACGCTACCGTAAGCTCTCTTAGATGTTTTGGAACTTCTACTTCTTCTCCACTTTCCTTTGAAGGACGACAATACAACGACTCTTCATTGGCATAATCAAACTCCATTTTCAGCTTCCACTTATCTCCTTGATGCACACCCTCCAGCTGGATATAGATTCTTATATTTTGGGTTTGACGCTTTGAGCCAGAGTCAAAACTCTCTTTTACATGGAGGTCTCGCCAAAGCAGCTTAGCCGAGGGAACAGGTATAGACAAAAGGTCCTGCCTATTTATGGTTACGCCCGTGCGCTCTCTTTGGGTTTTAGAGCGGGAATGGCTCCCTCGTTTCTCTAACCACTTCTTTACACCTACATCCCAGAGCGCAATCGCCTGCAAAGCTGAAGTTTTGCCCGAGTTATTAGGTCCGATAAAGACTACACGCTGCCCTAACTCTATATCAACATAGGCAAAACCTTTGAAGTTTTGTATCACCAGTCGCGTAAGCACAATACAAAAATACAATACCCATCATGCTCAGCATTTTACGAAAAAGTACAACACTATTTGAAGGGAGATAGCCAAAAGAGCCCA
>JANXAJ010000005.1:0-23670 GCA_025062295.1 Bacteroidia bacterium
TGAGATTTGGAAGTTCCCACATGAGAGGTTCGTCCTGAGGCTCTCGCTTATACACTTCTATTAGCCTACCAGAGGTACTATACAGCTCTGCGCGACATAGGCCCTTCATCTGAAGAAAAACCCGCTGACTGAAGGGATTAGGCCAGAGGCGGCCTTCTTTCCATGCCACAGTCCCAGAACGCCATCCCCAGTAGGGTGTCGTTGTATCAGGGTCTATAGTCCATGACAAAGCCCGAGATTGAAGCTCAAGAAGCTGCCGTCCATGCATAAAGTCTATAGTCTCTCTTACAACCCCTGACTCCGTCAAGATTTGTATAGGTACTCGCATGGGGTAGGCAGCCGTTGGATATACCCTACACCGCTTCTCATCTTCCCAATCTACTGCAGCTTGAGGAAAGTGGCTTTCATAAATCCAGTTCAGAATAAACGCTTCCGTGATTGAGCTTCCAAACACATCTTGAACAGCTTGCTGGAAATCGTGTGTCCGAGCGAATCCTCCTCCGTAGGTCAAGAGATACTGCCTGAGACCTTTCCAGAAAAGTGAATCTCCTACGTAAAGCCTTAGCATGTGAAGAGCTATAGCTCCTTTGGCGTAGGTAGTAGCATAAGAAAAGATTCGTTTTATCTGAGTGGTATCTTCTACAAAGATGCTGTGAGTCGTATCCCGCCATGCGGCTTGAATAGTTAGATAGAGCCAGCGGTGCCAGAATTCAGGCGCTAAGGCCTCATATACTGCCCCTCCTAAGTAGGTGGCAAAAGCTTCATTGAGCCATATGTCCTGCCAGCTGCCGCAGGTTACCCAATCACCAAACCACTGGTGAGCCAACTCATGTGCCCAGAGTTCCAAAGAATATCTTCCAAAAAAGGTTATAGTTTGATGTTCCATCCCGCCGCCCCATCCTATTTGTACTTGCTGATAGTCTTCAGAAGCAAAAGGATAGGGACCTATCCATTCCTCCAACCGCTGAAAATAGGGCAGGAAACGCTCTGATAACTCACGGGCTGCATCTGTATCTTGAGGATAGACATAGTTCCTGAGAATAAACTGGTGATGAGCTGTCTGGACAGGATACTCCTGGACGATGTAGTTTGAAGCAGCGAAGGCAATCAAGTAAGGAGCGATGGGATAGCGGTGCTGAAAGTGCCTCCATCGCCACCCTTGACCATCTGTTGTATCAGCGAGGAGCTTTCCATTTGCCACGCCAAGGAGGGTATCGGGAGTGATAATACATATGTCTAAAGAGTCTATTTTATCTCCCAATTTATCCTGACAGAATAACCAATCTGGTGCTCCGTAGGGCTGAGAGAGGGTCCATACGCACCAGCCAGTGGCATGAGGCTTTACTTCATAAGAGCCAAATCCCGAGGAGCGGGGAATCCCCGAGTACCTGACCCGAAGCCATGCGTGCTCTCCGTGAAGGGGGTCTGTGAGAGAGATATATACCTTGCGATGAAGGGTATCATGAAGCAGACTGCGAATGGGACGAGAAGCCTCTATCGCTTCAATAGTAAGCCCGCTCCCTAAATCCCAGACTAAAGTATCGCCAAAGACAAAGCGAAAATGCCACTCCGTCTCTGCTTCAAGGTAGCGCTCTGGTGGTGCAACCCGAAATCGCAAGCGCCCATATATAATGTCGCTTTGCTGGGCAAAGAGAGTAAAAGAGAAAAGGAGTAGCCCTTTCACCCTACATTGAATGGCATTCGCTTTGTTTCATCTAAAGAGGGCGTTCTTCGCCTGCTCATGAGAAAGGGTTTAAGTTTTCACCTTCTCTCGAGCAGCTTGGGCTGCAAGTACCATATTTCTGAGGGCAGGGGTAACCTCCTCCCACCGCCGAGTTTTGAGTCCACAATCAGGATTAATCCATAAAAGCCTTTCTGGAAGCGCTTGCCTAGCGGCCTCAATTACGGCTGAAATAGACTCTACCGAAGGAATTGCAGGCGAATGAATGTCATACACTCCAAGCCCAATCTGCCGATCCCAATGAGGAAAGCGCTTGAACTCTTCTACGAGGGTGCCTTTGCTTCGAGAGGCTTCAATAGAGACCACATCAAAGTCCATTTCCCATATGTACTGGAGGATGCTCTCAAATTCAGAGTAGCACATGTGGGAGTGGATTTGGGTAGAGGGTTGAGCTCTAGAGGCTAAACGGAAAGCTCGCACTGCCCAGCGGAAGTACTCAGGCCAATCTCGCCGCTTGAGAGGGGCTCCTTCTCGAAAGGCCGGCTCATCTATTTGAATAACCCGAATCCCAGCAGCCTCCAAGTCTCTCACCTCGTCTTGGATTGCCAGAGCTATTTCGTACGCCACTTCCTCTCGGGACTTATGGGGAGGAGCATAACTCCAGTTCAGAATCGTAACAGGACCTGTCAGCATCCCTTTGACTGGCTTAGTCGTAAGAGATTGAGCGTACTTAATCTCTTCTACAGTCATAGGGGCAGGACGCCACACATCTCCGTAAATAATAGGAGCCCGATACACTCGGGAACCATACGACAAGACCCATCCATGATCCGTGATAGCAAAGCCTTGGAGCTTCTCAGCAAAAAACTCTACCATATCACTGCGCTCAAATTCTCCATGGACAAGTACATCTAATCCGAGCTCTTCTTGATAGCGGATCACTTCAGCTATTTTCTCTCGGATATGAGATTTGTATTGAGCTTCGGAGAGGGAGCCAGCTCGATAAGCTCGCCGAAGGGCGCGCAAATCTTCTGTTTGGGGGAATGAGCCTATCGTTGTAGTAGGGAAGGGGGGCAGTTGAAGAGCCTGCTGAAGCCGTGTCCGTTCCTTGTATGGCAGGTCTCGGGTAAAGTCCTTTTCAGTCAGGGCACTCACTCGAGCGCGGGTCGGAGGGTGGTAGCCCAGAGGCTCGCTCTCCCAGAGCCGAGCCGAAGCCTCCACTTCCTCCCAAACCGTCTCATCTCCAAGAATGTACTTCTTCAGCGTTTGAAGCTCCTGGAGTTTCTCTCGGGCAAAGCTAAGCCGCTCCCATACAGCGGGGGGTATCCTTTTCTCAAAGACTTTGGTAAGCGGAAGGAAAAATAAAGGTGCACTCGGTGCTAACCATATTTCTTTCACTCGCCGTGACAGCGTTTCTATTTCCCGAGCCTTTGCTTGAAGGTTCGCATGCCATACACTTCGTCCATCTATAATCCCAGCAATGAGAATTTTGTCGTCTGGAAAGCCATACTGTAGAAAAGATTCTGTATTTGCGGTATTTGAGGTGAAGTCTAATCCAATCCCCTTGACAGGTAGCTCTACGAGTCTTGGATAAAAATCCACTGCTTCATAGTAGGTCAAGAGGTAGATGGAAAAGCGTGAAAGCTGATGGTAGAAGTATCCAATCAAAGGCACAAGCGGATCATCTAGGACAAAAGCTGGCTCATGAATAAGGAAGTGGGTGGCTCCTGCCTGGGAAAGAGCCTCTAAGACTCGGGAATAAGCTGGCAGAAGCAGCTCTCCATAGCGCTCCATTTCATCAGGGGAGAGCGAATGTCCATCCTTCTTGCTTAGCTTGAGAAAGGTATAGGGTCCAATCAAGGAAGGAAGCGCTGAATGGAATCCCCCTTCCTGAGCCAGTCGGTAGGCTCTGATATAAAAATCCGGCTGGGCTGAAAGAGAGAGAGGCTCTTCCCATTCAGGAACAAGATAGTGATAGTTAGTATTGAACCACTTGGTCATCTCTAAAGCGTGGGGACCGCGAGCCATTTGGAAGTAAGTATCTATCCCCTCATATGGTTGAAATCGCTGGGGGACTAATCCCACAGCTATGGATAGATCTAAAACGGGATCATAAAATGAAAGCTCACAAGCAGGATAGAGGTCAGCATACGTAGCATAGGTGCCAAGTCGCTCTTTTTCCAGAGCATCCATGCCTTGGTAAAGCTCAGTCTGGGTGATTTTTTTTGTCCAGTAGCTTTCCAAGAGAGACTTGTATTGGCGCTTCTCTCCCAATCTAGGGAGGCCGTAGGCAAGGATTTGCATCGCTCTCAAAGGTACTACAAGGGCTGAATTTTGAGGCTGATGTCCAAAGCCGGGGCAGAATGAGTCAGCGCTCCCGCAGAGATATAGCGAGCACCAGCTTCAGCGTATTGGCGAGCATTCTCAGGAGTAATCCCTCCAGAAACTTCTACAGGCAGGCGTCCGCCAATATACGCTACTGCCCGAGCCACTTGCTCAGGAGTAAAGTTGTCCAAGAGGAGTCGATCTATCTCCCCTGCATAGCTCAGCGCCTGCTGAATCTCTGGCAGATTGCGAACCTCTACTACAATCGGGGCTCGAATCCCCTGCGCCTCTCGGTAGCGAAGAACAGACTCAATCGCTTTTCCTACCCCTCCCATCAGATCAATATGGTTATCCTTAATGAGAAACTGGTCATAAAGGCCGAAACGATGATTCTTTCCGCCTCCCAGAGTAACAGCCCATTTCTCTAAGGCGCGCCAGAGCGGGGTAGTTTTACGCGTGTCTAATACCTCACAAGAGGTGCCTTGGAGTGCTTCTACATATTGGCGGGTAAGAGTAGCTATGCCGCTCAGACGCTGAAGAAGATTAAGGACTAACCGCTCCCCAGTCAGGAGGGTGTAAGCATTTCCATACACTTCAAACACGATGCTGCCCCTTTCACAAAGCACTCCATCCTCATAGTGTATTGAAATGTTGACATGACTGTCAAGCATGAGATACACCTTTTGAGCAATCTGCACACCAGCAATCACCCCGTTTTTCTTGAGGATACATCGGCCTACTGCTCGCTTATTGTGAGCTTCAATCGCATGACTTGTGATGTCGCCATGGTGGCCAAGGTCTTCTTGAAGAGCGGCCTGTAGGAGTGCATGAAGTTCCATACACCTCCAAAGTAAAAACAGCCGAGAGGGATGAAGAAATCCCCCTGGCTGCACACACCCTATGCGAGCTTCAGCTCACTCTTTCACAGGTTCAAACCGCAGCTGTTCTATGAGATAACGATCCCCTTGGAAGCGCATAAAAAAGCTTACATCCCAGCGCCCTTGCTGACTGACGTAGGAGCCAATTGCATAAATCAAATCTTCAGATCGTCCTTTGTGAAGGAGAGTAAAGCTGCGGGGGGAGTGGCTTTGAAAGAATTCTTGGAGGACGAATCGTCCCTGCAAGCTGGAGTATAGGCGAGGAACAGAGCCAAGGTAAATCTCCACCTGTGGGGCAAAAAAGCTGGCTAAGCGGGCTGCATCCCCTTTCTGAAGGGCTTGAGCCACTTCTGCCAAGACCTGCTCTGCTCGCTGGAAGAGAAGGGGAGTGCAGAATACGATTAAGGCGCTCCAACGAGATAGCATCAGTGGGGAAGCTGCATATATTATGCCAGCAACTGTCTTTACCTTACATTTGTCGCTGTGATGGAGCTTGATTCACTGCGTGAGAAGGTGCGCGCGGGTGGTGGAGAGCGAGCGCAGGCTCGCCTCGCCGCTCAAGGGAAGTGGCCAGCTCGCCAGCGCGTGGACTACCTTTTGGATAATCCAGAAGAGGCTGTAGAAATCGGTCTCTTTGCAGGTTACGAGCTGTATGAAGAAGCCTGTCCAGCTGGGGGGGTTATCGTCAAACTGGGGAAAGTCCAAGGGATTCCTTGCGTGATTGTGGCCAATGATCCCACCGTCAAAGCAGGGGCATGGTTTCCCATCACTGCTAAGAAGAACCTGCGAGCTCAAGAAATAGCCATGCAAAACCGCATACCTATCATTTACTTAGTGGATAGTGCTGGAGTATTTCTTCCTATGCAAGATGAGGTCTTTCCAGATAAGGAGCATTTCGGTCGTATTTTTCGCAATAATGCAGTGATGAGCTCGCTCGGTATCCCTCAATATGCAGCCATCATGGGGCCTTGTGTGGCAGGTGGGGCCTACCTCCCTATCATGAGTGATGAGGCTATTATTGTGGAAAAGACAGGTTCGGTTTTCTTAGCGGGTCCCTACTTAGTCAAGGCGGCGATTGGGGAAGACACAGATGCGGAAAGCTTAGGTGGAGCTCGTACTCATTCCCAGATTTCAGGGGTGACGGACTATTGGGTTCGTAGCGACCAAGAAGCCCTAGATATTCTCAAGCGACTTATGGCTCAGACTCAGCGCCGAAGCAGCTTCAAGTGGGAACGCCACGATCCTCGTCCCCCCCGACTCAATCCTCAGGACGTACTATCCTATCTTCCCTCTGATCCTACGCGTCCATATGATATGTACCCCATTATAGAAGCTCTTGTAGATGAAGGCTCTTTTGTTGAGTACAAAGCAGAATATGGAAAGACCCTTATTACAGGATATGCTCGGATTGATGGATGGCCTGTAGGAATTGTAGCTAATCAGCGTTTGGTGGTCAAGTCAGGACGGGGTGAAATGCAATTCGGTGGCGTCATTTACTCTGATTCAGCAGATAAAGCCACGCGTTTCATCCTCAATTGCAATCAGAAGCAAATACCGATTGTCTTTCTTCAAGATGTTACTGGGTTTATGGTGGGTACTCGGGCTGAACATGGAGGGATTATCAAAGATGGAGCAAAAATGGTCAATGCCGTAGCAAATAGTATTGTGCCTAAATACACAATCATCGTTGGAAATTCATATGGTGCTGGGAATTATGCCATGTGTGGGCGGGCTTATGATCCTCGCTTCATTGCTGCATGGCCCACAGCCCGAATTGCTGTGATGGGGGGCACTCAAGCAGCCCAGACCCTTCTTCAGACTTACAAAAAGGGGCAATCCCTCTCGCCTGAGGAAGAGGAACGCCTTTTGAAAGAGATTCGGGAGCGATACGAGCGCCAAATGCATCCTCTCTACGGTGCTGCTCGGCTATGGGTAGATGAAATCATCTGGCCTTATGAAACTCGTAAATATCTCTCTCTTTTTATAGAAGCAGCAGAATGGGGGTATGTGCCTCAGCCTTTCGCCGTCGGAGTGATTCAAACCTAAGAATTCAGTTTTAGTTGAAGGGAGTAGCTCTCTCGGAAATGAGATAGGCTCCTTCCCTCTTCTTCTGGCGTTTCTCTAAAAATTGGCTATCCTTGTAGCAAATGATGAAAGAGACCCTTGCTCGTCTCTGGGCTTCGGTTCGTCGGTACCAATACGATCGCTGGATTGGTCAAGAGGCTGAGCAGCAGCAGAGCGTACTTCAGCGGCTGCTTCGGCAAGGCATCCGAACGGCCTTCGGCAAGGATCACCACCTTGCTCAGGTACGCACCTATGAGGAGTTTAGAGAGGCGGTGCCTCTTTACACCTACGAGCACTTCTGGACGAAGTATTTGAGCCGCAGTTGGTCAGGAGAGCCCGATGTTACCTGGCCAGGCATTCCAGCCTATTTTGCTAAAACTTCAGGGACGACCGCAGGAGCAAAATACCTTCCTCTTACTTCAGCGAGCATTCCCACCCATATCCGAGGCGCAAGGGATACCCTTCTCTTGTACTTAGCTCGTTCTCATAATCCTCGGTTTGTGTCGGGCAAGTGGCTTTTCCTCTCAGGCAGTCCTGCCTTAGAGAAAAATCCAGCTGGCATCCTCTACGGACGACTCTCTGGCATTGTCCATCACTGGGTTCCCTCCTATCTTACTCGGAATCGTCTCCCAAGCTGGAGCCTCAACTGCATGGAAAATTGGCAAGACAAAGTAGAAGCTGTGATTCAAGAAGCTATGGCTCAAGACCTTCGTCTCCTCTCTGGAATTCCTCCTTGGATTGAACAGATGCTTCAGAGGGTTTGTCAGGTGACTAAAAGGAATATCAAAGACATCTGGCCAAATCTACAGGTTTATATTCACGGCGGCGTAGATTTTCGGCTATATGAGCGGCGTCTTCGGGAGCTTCTCGCTGGTGTGGATTTCATAGAGACCTTTCCAGCTTCTGAGGGCTTCTTTGCTTTTCAAGATACTGATGATCGGCAGGATGGGCTTAGACTCCTTACTAACAATGGCATATTTTATGAGTTCATTCCTTTAGAGGATATAGACAAGCCTAATCCAGCGCGTCTTCCCCTCTGGGAGGTTGAAAAAGAAAAATCCTATGCGATGGTCATCACTACGAATGCAGGATTGTGGGGGTATGATTTGGGAGATGTGGTGCGCTTCACTTCGCTAAAGCCTTACCGGCTTCAAGTGGTGGGACGAGTGAAGAATCATCTGAGTGCTTTTGGGGAGCATGTGATAGAGGCAGAGGTGGAAGCAGCCCTTCAGGCAGCCTTAGCAGCCACTGGAGCAGTGGTGCAGGAATACACAGTGGGTCCCTATCTCGGTCCCTCAAAGCCTTGTCACGAGTGGCTCTTGGAGGTGGTTCATCCTCCTGTCAGTTGGTCCCTTTTTGTGGAAGTCCTTGACCAGACTCTGCGTTATCTCAACCCCTATTACGATGATCTGCGTCGTGGGGAGATCCTTGGTAAACCGCAAGTTTATCTTCTGCCAGTCGGAGCTGGTTATGCGTGGATGGAAAGCACAGGCCGCTTAGGGGGACAGAATAAGTTTCCTCACCTGCGTAGCGATAGGCTTCTTTTGGATGCCCTTCTCCCGCAGGCCTTGCCTCTTTCAATTTCCTCTGTATGAGCTTTTTGTTAGGGTCTCTGCTTTTAGCTCCTCTCGTAGATACGATAGCTGAGCCCCAGATTTATACGGTTCAGTTCTACCGAGGGGAGAATACGCTGAGCTTCCCTTTTCTTGGTTTAGATGAGCCAAACTATCTCACAATTGAATTTGACGAGCTGGGTGTGGAGTCGCCCTCAGAATTTTGGGTGCGGGTTCGCCTTTGCACAGCAGAATGGCTTCCTTCTTCCCTTCCCCTTACGGAGTATTGGCGAGGGTTTATCACAGATCGTCTCACAGAATTTTCACCTTCTGTGGGCACGAGAGTACCATATATACATTATCGTTATACTTTGCCTAATCTTTTCCTGCGCAGCGGTCTTTATGTTATAGAAGTGTATCGAGATGAAGTAGGTTCTCGCTTGGTTCTGCGCCGACGCTTTTATGTCGTTGAAAACAAGGTTCGGATCATTTTAGACAAAGAATCCCAAGTTCTGACAGGGGGTCGTCAGCAACTGCAGACCATAGCGTTCTCTGTGTATCCGATGCAGCTTCAATCTCCTCAAGCTTATCAGGAGTTTAGCTGTCTCCTTCTCCAGAATGGGCGATGGGATAACGCTCGTGCTCTTTTGAAACCTACTTTTTTGCAAAATGACCGATTAGAGTATCGCTTTCAGCCAGGATTAGATGTATCGGCGGGGGTGGAATTCCGCTTATTAGACATTCGTTCAGTTTTGCGGCGACGCAGTCCTCAAGTAGAACGCACCCTGTGGAGTGATAGTGGAATAGTGGTGCTGCTTCTTCCTGATCAGCCCCGAGCGGGACTTGCATATACTCGCCAACTGGACCTGAATGGGCGATTCTTCATTCAACTGCAAGAGGCTCTCTTGGATACGGCCAGACGATGGGTGGGGCGCGATGCCCAGAGCGCCTCTCATGCTGACTATTTTTGGGTAGAATTTCGGTTGAGAGTTAGCCTCCCCTATGAGAAGCCTCTCTATATCGTTGGAGGCATGATGGGATGGGGTCCTGATCCCCGCTTTCAGCTTATATATGAGCCTGATCATTCCCAATATCGTCGCCGCATTCCTCTCAAGCAGGGCGTTTATGATTACCTCTATGCCTTGTGGGATGAAGCTCAACGGGCTTTCTTTCCTGAGCCCGTTGAAGGAAGCTACTTCGAAACTGAAAACACTTATACTATTCTCGTTCTTTATAAGGGATTTGCTGACAGAGAAAGCCGAGTCGTTGGACATCGGTGGATAAGCTCATATGAATAGACTTTTTGTGAGAGAAGGTCAGTCTGGATAGACCCCATCCTCTTGGCTTGGGATGGAGTTCGGAGAGAGAGTGAGCTTTGAGCCATTTTGACCAGAGAAGAGAAACTCTATAGGATGTAAGGAGAGGAGAAAGTATAGAAGCGAAGGTCAGAACGGCTCTTGCTACGAGGGAGGGGGATTGGGGGCTCTATTGCGCCATTCAGAAAGTTTAGCCCTTATCATTTGAAAGGTTCGCCAAGAAGGGGAGCAGCCTAAAGCCGACTGAGCAAAGGCAGAACTCTGCAAACAGCAAGTAGGGAGAGGTTAGGGGATGCTTTTTCATCATCTGCATAGCTTCTACACTGCCCTTGCAACTTGTATCCTCCTATGGGGACACAGGATTGAGCTTTCTGAGGGGCTGACCTTAGTTACCTATGGTGGGGCTAAGAAAAGGCTCATTTCAGATTTTCTATTTCGTCTATAGCTCTATGAAAGCAGCTATATTTGTATGCAATGAATACCTTCGTCTGGCTTGCGAGCGGATTTGTATTTTCTCTTCTGTGGGCACAGGAGTGTGGGATCATATATGTAACTCCCAATGGTGCCAGCAGTGGAGCGGCTGGCACTCGATCTAACCCAGCGAATCTCTCGTATGCCCTGACATTGGTATCTCCTTCTGTTCGTTACCTTCGCCTTGCAGCAGGTACATATATCCTTCAAGAGCCCCTTGTGATTAGTGCGGACAGCCTTATTATAGAGGGGGGGTATCTCCCCGCCCAAGGCTGGAAGAAAAGTAATAACGCACCGACGCTTCTTCTTCGCACTGATGCTAACATTGAGCCTAATCCGCCTCGCCTTACAGCTGTTATGGCTGTCGGGAAGCGAGGGTTTCGGTTACAGGACTTAGGAATAGAAGTGGTAGATGCGCCGGGACCAGGCATCTCTACTTATGGGCTATACTTAAATGGGTGTCGTGATTATGCAATTGTGCGCTGCAGAATTCATGCTGGGAAGGGTGGGGAAGGGGTAGATGGAGCCGATGGGATAGATGGTAGGGATGGGGCGCCTGGTGAGCCTGGAGGACTGGGGTGTCGCCGCTGTGACCCAACTACTGCTCCATATACAAATTTAGGCGGAGGCGGAGGAAACAGCTGGTCAGGAGGCAGCCGAGCAGGGGGAAGGGGAGGAGATGGAGCTGCACGAGGCACTGGGACGAATTGTATTTTCTGCAATTTGTGTGATGCGGCAATCATATCTGCCCCTCATGGGCAGGATGGACAGGCCGGAAGCGGCCCTGTGGGGGGTAGCGGGGGTAGAGGAAAGCCAGGACTTTGCTACTGCAGCAATGGATTAAATGCTACTGACATTGTCAACTTCTTCAATACCTGTCCTACCTCTTTTACAAACCCTGACCATACAGGTGAAGATGGACAAGATGGCGCTGCTGGACAGGATGGTCAAAATGGACAGGACGGGTTGGCCCAGTTTGCTGGAGGTTATTTTGTTCCTCAGGATGGGACAGATGGAACAGATGGGACGGATGGGAGTGGTGGAGGAGGTGGAGGAGGGGGTGGCAGTGTGGGATGTATCCCTGGCTTCGGAGGCGTTACCTATGACTGGAATAGTCCTGGAGGGGGTGGGGGTGGTGGCGGTGAAGGAGGTGAGCACGGCACAGCAGGGCAGGGAGGGAAGGCAGGAGGAGCTAGTTTTGCCGTCTTTCTCTGGGCTAATGGACCTAATGGCATATTCAAAGATTGTCGCTTCTCTACAGGGGGGGCTGGACGAGGAGGGCGTGGCGGACGAGGCGGACGTGGGGGGCAAGGGGGAAGAGGGGGCGATCCAGGTAATGACCGACTGCTCAATAATGGAAATGCAGCGGGTTGTGAAGGGGGGGCCGGCGGACGTGGCGGGAATGGCGGACGTGGCGGGAATGGCGGACGCGGAGGAAATGGCTCTGATGGTGTCTCTTATGAATTCTATGAGCATCCTTCCCCTGGTGCTTATCCCGCTATTGTGCAAAGTGGCTTTAACCCCCTTGAGCCTCCTCTCTTGGTAGAGAATAACTCAGCCTGTACCTATCAGACTGTCTCAATCTCTACGACAGCACCCGGAAACTATTTCGTATGGAATACGGGTGGAGAACCTCCATCTGCCGTTTCTAATTCTGTGTCCGCTTTTTATCCTTCTACAGGGGCTAAAACCATTACTCTCCTTGTGGATGGGCTGCCTTACACCTATACAGATTTTGTGATTCTGACCGAGATGACCCCTCTTCCTCAAATTCAGGCTTCTACTCTTACTGCGTGTGCAGGCTCACCCATTTTATTCTCAACGCCTGTCCAAGCAGACGGCTATGAATGGAGTTTTACAGGTGGCATTCCAGCTTCTTCGACGGCTCAGGCACCAGGGGCTGTTACTTTTGCTTCCCCTGGCTCTTATTGGGTCAAGCTTCGAGTGAGAAAAGACTGCTGTGGCTTCTCTCCTTGGGATAGTCTTCAGGTGACCATCATAGGGACACCTGAAGTCAGCCTGCCTCCTGACACTTTTCGCTGCCAGAATGATCCACCTATTCTTCTTTCTGTAGATAGTCTGCCAAGCGCTACGATTCGTTGGTACTTCAACGGTACTCAGGTTGCTACGGACATCTCTACTTACCCTGCTCAAGCTGCTGGAGAATATGTAGTCGAGGTGGCCTATCCTGGAGGTTGTTCAGCTAGAGATACTTTCATGCTCCAAGTGAGGGGATCACTACCCGTATCCTTGGGGCCAGATAGGGAGTTGTGTGCAGGAGATCCTCCACCGCTTCTGGATGCAGGTACGGTCGGTGACCAGTACCTTTGGACTCTCAATGGAGTGCCTATTGCTACTACTCAAACCATCCTAGCCACGCAAGGGGGGACGTATGCTGTCCTGGTGAGCAATGCCTATGGATGTGTCGGACGAGATACGATTCAGGTTGCTTTTTCTCGGTTTTCGGTTGATTTGGGGGCTGACCAAGCTGTATGTGGTATGCCAGTAGTTTTAGATGCAGGTCCTGATGCTGTCTCCTGCCAGTGGCGTGTGAATGGCTCTCCCCTTTCAACGACAAGCTGCCAAATCACAGTAACTTCTTCAGGCACTTATTCTGTAAGTGCTCAAAATGCGAGTGGCTGTAGTGCTACAGATGAAGTGGTGATCACCGTAGGCACTCCAATTACCGCTCAATTTGCTGCTCCTGCGACAGTTCAGGTTGGGCAGCCGGTGACTTTTATTGATCAAAGTTCGCCTCCTCCTACTGATCGCCTCTGGAATTTCGGGGATGGCTCTCCAGTTGTCAGCGGTGTGGCTAATCCCACCCACACCTATACCCGAGCGGGACGCTTCCCTGTCGTCTTAGCTGTCGGGAATGGTTTATGTACCGATACAGCTGTTCGAGAGATCCAGGTTGAATGGAACTGCGCAGCCCTTCCGCTGGAAGCTCGCTTTACTGCTACTCCTAATCCCGTCGATCTCAATATAAGCGGAGGAACTGTGTATTTTACCAACACTTCTATAGGAGCTACCGCCTATCTCTGGTTTTTCGGTACAGGTGATACAAGCACGGCTATTTCTCCCTCATATGCTTACACTATGCCCGGCACCTATACGGTTCTGCTCATAGCTACGAATTTCAACTGCCGCGATACAGCTTCTACTATCATTACAGTACTTCGGCCAGAGCCCGATACTACTGCTTATTTGCCTCCTCTCACCCAAACTCCGCCTGTCTCTGTATATCCTAATCCTTTTGACGATTCTTTCTATATCGTTCTCCCCGAGGGCAAATGGGAAGCCGTCTTATATGAGGCAACAGGTCATCGGCTAATAGAGTGGCATTTCCCTCAAGGAGGGAGATACTGGCTGAATCTTTCCTCGTTGCCAGTAGGGGCTTACTTTTTACGGGTGGAGTCGCCTAACATTGGCTCTTTCCGACTGCAGCTTCTCAAACTCTGAAATGGCTCAAGCGGACGTCTGGCAGACGCCGCTTATTTACCTCAAGGGCGTCGGTCCTCGGCGGGCTGAAGTCCTTCAGAGCGAACTAAAAATCTCCACTTTTGAAGAGCTTTTAGAACATTTTCCTCGACGGTATTTGGATTATGCTCACATAACTCCTATTTCTCAGGCCCGTTTGGATCAGGAGGCTGTATTTCGGGGGCGATTGGGTCCCTTTCAAGTTCGTCCAATTGCAGGGGAGAGGAGGGCGATTCTTACGACGACTCTCTACGATGGACAAGCATGGATGCAACTTATCTGGTACCAAGGGTGGGAATGGGTTCGTCAGAAATTTAGCGCTGGACAGGAGGTACTGGCTATCGGGCGTCCTACCTATAAAAAGCGAACCCTTCAACTTTCCCATCCCGACTTGATTCTCCTAACTGATGGTCGGCTTCCTCAGGATTTCCTTCGTGTTTATCCTCTCTATCCGCTTACTGAGAAACTTCGTCAAGCTGGGTTAGACAATAAACGATTTCGTATGCTTTTTGAAGAGTTATATCGCCTGACTCATTTTCAGAAGGAGGATCCTATTCCTGAAAGTATTCGGGCGCAGTATGGGCTCCTCTCCCTTTCTGAAGCGCTAAGAGCCCTTCATCTACCTACCTCTGTAGAGGAGGCTGAAAAAGCCCGTTATCGGTTCAAGTTTCAAGAGTTCTTTTTGCTTCAAGTCCTTCTGATTCGTCGGAAGCATTTTCTAAAAACACAGTATACTGCTCCTTCATTTACACAGGCTGGGCCCTTAGTGAGTGAATTTTATGAGAAACATTTACCTTTCCCCCTTACAGAAGCGCAGAAAAGAGTTATTAGGGAGATTCGGCGGGATATGGCGCTCTCTGTCCCAATGAATCGGCTGATTCAAGGGGATGTAGGAAGTGGCAAGACGATAGTAGCTCTTTTTGCGGCTTTGATTGCTATGGGGAATGGATACCAGGTAGCTTTGATGACACCGACGGAGGTATTAGCAGAGCAGCACGCTCGGAGCTTTCGCCGGTGGCTATCTCCCCTTGGGATTGGGGTTGGGTTGCTATTAGGCAGTACTCCCCTTGCTCAGAAGCGTCGCCTCATAACGAAACTTGCTACAGGTGAGCTCTCATGTGTAATAGGAACCCACGCTCTCTTTCAAAAGGGGGTGCACTACCATCGCTTGGGACTCACCATT
This sequence comes from Bacteroidia bacterium, assembly GCA_025062295.1. Taxonomy (GTDB): domain Bacteria; phylum Bacteroidota; class Bacteroidia; order SpSt-205; family SpSt-205; genus SpSt-205. The sequence continues at coordinate 14,952 of JANXAJ010000005.1, forward strand.
ATTGATGAGCAGCACAAGTTTGGTGTCAAGCAGCGGGCTGCTCTTTGGGAGAAGGCTCATCCCTACCGTCCGCACAATCTTCTACTCACTGCCACGCCTATTCCGCGAACCCTCGCCCTCTCTGTGTACGGCGATGTGGATGTCTCTATTATAGATGAACTTCCCCCTGGGCGACAGCCTGTCAAAACCTATATCCGTACAGAGGCTCAGCGCAGAGAGGTATGGAATCTACTTCAAGCCGAGCTTCAGAAAGGCAGACAAGGGTATGTGATCTACCCTCTTGTAGAGGAATCCGAGAAAACCGACCTAAAAGCAGTAGAAGAGGGATTTGAGCTGCTTCGGAAGACCTTTCCAGCCTATTCTATAGGTATGGTCCATGGGCGCATGAGTAGCGAACGGAAAGAGCGTGAAATGAACCTATTCAAGCTGGGACAAACCCAAATTTTAGTTGCCACTACTGTAGTGGAAGTGGGAGTTGATGTGCCCAATGCCACAGTGCTAATTGTTGAGCATGCGGAAAGGTTTGGACTCTCCCAGCTTCATCAACTGCGAGGTCGTGTAGGGCGAGGAGCCTATCCGTCTTATGCTATCTTTATGGCTCAGACTGATCTGTCAGAAGCAGCTCTCAATCGCCTTCAGGCCCTTGCCCAGTATAATGATGGCTTTCGCATCGCAGAAATAGACCTCAAGCTCCGAGGTCCAGGTGATTTCTTAGGTACTAAGCAGAGCGGACTTCCAGACTTCAAGATTGCTGACATCATAGAGGATCAAGCGATTTTACGACAAGCTCGTCAAGCCGCTGAAGAGCTGATTGCCCACGACCCTACCTTGGTGCTTTATCCCACCCTTCAATCCTATCTTAGCAGATATGTTGAAAAATACAGCCTTGAGCTCTTTACTGCTTAGAATAATTTCGCTGGTAATCGGGATTAGCTGTCAGCGTGCACCTCAGAAAGTCTGTAATCCTCCTTGTCTTCATGGGGCCCCTTGCATTGAGGGCTTCTGTCAATGTCCTCTTCCTTATGAGGGATCCTCGTGTGAAGAAGATGCTCGTCGTCACTTCGTGGGTACGTGGGAAGGAAGACGCCGCTGCGACGGCACCCGAAGCGGCTTACGGTATGAAGTCTGGAAAGATAGCTTGCTCCTTTACCTACGTATTCGTGGAAGCTTTTATGCCGAAAAAGAAGAAACCCTACAGATGCGAATCTTAGATCCTTATCAGCTCTACTTTCCCCCTCAGATCCTACGGGATACTCCTCTTTGGCTTTCAGGATATGCAGAACGGCGGAGGGATAGTCTCTTCTTTGTCCTTCAAGTTCAAGGAGGAATCCATCAAGTAGATACCTGTTTATGGGACCTCAAGCGGCGGTAGGTTAAAGCCTGCTAATGACCCTCCTTAGCTGCGAGGTGGTGAGGCCGAAGCTCAGGAGACAATCCAATAGATAAGCCCGTGAGAGCGGGGAGAAAGCGGTTCTCTTAGGAATTTTGAGCGTAAAGCCTAAAGCAGGCAATCTCCACGGCTTATCCTATCCGTGGGCTGAGGCAAGCGTCTATCGTTTCTGCCCTGTTGGAAGAAGCGCAAAAAATACCTCTCCTTAGCACTATTTCAGCATGTGGATTCTCTTAGGCGGGTCTTATGGATTGGTTTCTTTGCCTGGGCTTTGCTTCATAGCCAAAATGTGAGAAGGGCTACTGTCAGACCCTGAGATAGAGAGTTCCTCTTCCTTGATAGGAAAAGCAATATAAAAAATGGTGCCCCACCCCACCTCTGTGAAAAAAGAGATGCGTCCTCCCATTCGTTCCACGAGTCCTTTGGTAATGGCTAATCCCAGACCAGTCCCTGTACGGCGAGTAGTAAAGTAAAATTCAAATATCCGTTCGCGCACCTCAAGGGGGATCCCGGGTCCGTTATCTTGAACGGCAATAACTGCCTCCTTTCCTTCTCTATAGAGAGAGACTCGAAGCTGAGGGGAAGAGGCTCCTTCTAATACCTGGAGGGCATTTTGAAGAAGATTGTTCAGAATTTGAACGAGAGCATCTGGATTTCCTTCTATCCACAAAGGCTCCTCTGGAAGAGAAAGCTCAAAGTTGATATGAGGATTCTGGAAAAAGGGCTGAAGCTGCTCTTCTAAGAAGGTATTCAGATTAATCGGCTGAAGGACTAGGCCTTCAGCAGACCCTAATCTTGCAAAGCTTGTAAAAGTATTTGCAATGCGTACAAGAGCTTCTATGCGCTGAAGCAGGCGAGTAGAAATCTCTTTTAGCTTTTCTGGGTCTACAGTTGGCATGCGTTGAAGGTGCTGGAGGTGCAACTTGAGCGGGGTCAAAGCGGTCTTAATCTCATGAGCCGCTTGAAAGGCAATCTCTTGCTGACTGACTTGCCTCAGAGTCCGTTCAAGTTGGCGTTGGCTGGCTCGAAGCCTATCTACCATGTCGTTATAGGCAGAGACTAAAGTCGCTATTTCATCATTGCCTCCCGACCACTGGAGAAGAGGGGGGTCTGGCAAACTGGGAGCTGCACGAAGCTGCATAACAAGCCGTTGAAGCCCACCCGATAGCCTCTCCATAAGCAAAAGACCGACTAAAATGGAGGCAAGAGAAAGTAAAAGATAGACATTCACAGTGTAGGCAATGAAATATCGGAGGGGCTCATATAATGATCCCTTAGGAATAGGATAGGGAATATGAATAATCCCCAGCAGCTTCCCAGACTCTGTACGAAGGGGGGCATAGCCCAAAAGTCGTCCTAAATTTTTGTCTATCTCTATTATGCTTCCTGTTCCAATCTGACGCATGCGATTCAGGATGTGAAGAGGCACAAGAGGAGAAGTAAGTCCGTACCAGTAGGCAGCGGGAAGGGTACTACTATAGAGGGAACCTCCACTGGTATAAATAAAAACTTCAGAGTTTGATAAAGAACCCACTCTTCTCATAAGGTCTCTTACAAAGGATTCCTCGCCAGGAAGATAACTTTGAATCCAAAAAGCCAACTTTTCTGAGAGTATAGCCTCACCAGCAAGGTATCCGCTTACGGTGCTAAGTTTTTGGATGAGTTCTTGTTCTCGTTGATTTTGATTGAGGCGAAAGAAGAGGTAAAAGGTTACAAATAGGATGCCGAAAAGGGGCAGAAATACGAATGATCCAAAGAGTATTTGGAATCGTTGAACAAAGGAGCTTCGCCTGCTGTATAAGGCGTATAAGGCCTGCTTAATAGTCTCTGCTCGTTTTACAATCAGGCAGAGAGCCAGTAAGGTGAGCAGGAGAGGGAAAGTTGCCAGGTGCGCTGCTTGGTCTCGTGCGGGCAGGCGAAGGTACACGCTCAGAGCCGAAGAGACTAACGCAATATACTCGTGATATCCAGCGCTAGTGCGCCAGATAGGTGAAGTGCGGGGTTGGATCGGTAAAAATAAGGGGAAGGTTCCTTCACCCCATTGGCGAATCAGTTGGCCCCCTTCATACAAAGCATAACTAATGGGCTCGGGCTCAAATTGCGCTCGAATGCGACTCGTTAGCGGCTGTACTCGTGGATAAAGTTCTATCTGTACCTCCAGTGGAGACCCTTCTACCAGAGTAATCGGCACGCGAGCTATGTAGATGTAGCGTGGATTCCCCTGAGTGAGAAAGTAAAGATGAGGAGCCAATCCTATTTGAATGGCTCGTCCCTTTACCTGCCGCCAAGCAAGCGGACGAAGTTCAAATAAGTTGTCTGCTCGAATACCTCCAGATTTCCAGCATGAGACTACTATCTCATATTCATTGGTCAAGGAGAGAAAGTATTTCCGAATGAGCAGACTAATAAATCTGGAGTCTATAAGATAATCTTCAACTCCCACCTTGTTCCAAAGAAGGGTGTCTGAAGCCATCCTCGGAAGAATTTGTGTCATGCGATACTCTATCATGGGATTGCGGAGACGAGTTACCTGTTTGGCGTAACCTTCTAGCATACTGTGAGCTTTGCGTTCATGCCCCCAGCTTATCCATGCATTCACAATGGCGATGAGTAAAAGGCTTTGAACAGAATAGGTTATGTAAGCTGGTGAGACTCTGGTAAGGAGATTACTCAAGTACAAGCCTACGAGAGCGAATGTGCCCCATATAGGGAACTCAATCAGCAAGCTCAGAATAATCCCAACGATAGCTCCGACTACATAAGATAAGGGTGAGGATAAGGGTAAGGTGTGAAGATAGCGAGTGATTTGCCACAGAATCAGTAGGACAATAGCCCATCCTACAAGGGAGAAAGCGTCCCAAGTACGAACAGGGTCTATTTCTATCTGACTGTGCTTTACAATCAGGAAAAAAGCTGTGCCAAATACCATCCACATTAGCCAATAGCCTACTGGATATACCCATTTGAGAGGGGGCTTACCGTGGGGTAGGAGCTGAGTAATCCAGAGGAGGATGACTAAATTCCATGCTAAGTCCCAGAAGCTAGTGTGAAAAGGACTGAGGGCACACTTCTCAGGAGAAAAAATATCCAGAGGGAGGAGCTTCTCAGGCAGTCCTGTCCAGTGAGAGAACTGCCATATCCCTATGAGAACGCCCAGAAAAATGAGATGAGCTTTTGCATATCTTTCCTTGAGGTAGAGCCAAAAGAGGATTAGTCCGATGATAACGGCAGTGCCTACGAGAGCCCCATATACCCATCTCAAAGGCAGGCGCAGCGCCTCGGGACAACCGATATACACCCGTAAAATCGGTTCTCCTCGCAAGTCCCGCAGCACAATCGGATACCCATTGCCGCGCTCTCTCAGACATAGCGCTTGAATCCAAGCTTTATCTCCCTGCACTGGGAAGTCCCACCTTGGATATACGCTCAGAGGTCCTGGCTGGATCCAAAGAGGAAGAAGAGCTATGTGTCGATTAGTATCACTGAAAAGCTTGAGAGCATAGTAAGAGGCGGATTCATCTGAGATGATTTCTGGGTCTGAGCTGAAAAGGCTCGGCTGAGTTTGAGGGAAGAGCCAGCGGGTAGTATTCCACTCTCGGAGCTGTCCGCTTGCGGAGTAGAGAAGGTAGAGAACATCTGTGCGAGTTTGCCAGAAGCTGGGGGTTTCGCGAGAGGCATAGAGATCTGCGGCTGTCTGTCGAAGCCGTTTCTGCCAGGCGAAGAGCGCCCACTCCTCAAAAAAGCTTATGTGCCACCTAATCGGTGAGAGTTCATTCAAAAGAGCTAGTCCGATCCCCCCCCCTCCTATACCCAGTGTGAGCCAGAATGCCCACCGCCGCATACTCAAGACTCTGACGAGTAGCGCCCAATCCGATGACTATACTTATGCAGAAGAGCAGACCTCTCTAATCCAAGATTGATAATTCGATCAACTATATCTTTGAGATGAATGGGTGCTTCTACAATCAAATGTCGCCGATCCCGCAGAAGGAGAGTGTATCGGATTAGAGCCCCCTCCTGCTGCTCGTAATAGTCGTACAGCATTTCCCATGGAATAAGCTCCACCTGCCACATACCCCGTTTCCAGCAGAAGCGAATGTTGTATATCCCACGCTCACAGAACACATAATTATGATGAGCTTTGAGACCGGAATAGGTAAGAACTATGAATGATACATGGAGAAAGCAAAGTGAAGCTATTTCTTCCAGGAGGCTAGCGGTGGTAGGGATGGCTGAGAGTTTCGTAGCGAAGGCGTAAGCTATCATTCCTGCGCTCAGAAAAGCAAGAAGGAGTAGGAAAAGCAAGGCTGTCCATAGACCAAATGCGGGCTTCTCCCATCGGATGAGCAGGCCCCTGAGGTGTTTTTTTAGGCGAAAAGTTGCCCACCATGTCCCCAAGGAGAAACCTGCGGCCACTATAAGCAGCCCCTTCAAAATGTAAGTAAGCACCTCTAATATGTCGTTCATAGAAAGCTGGACTAAGATAGGAATTTCAAGAGAAGATTAGTGAGGGGGATCTTCATATCGGAGGGTTCCGAGGTCTGGATAGATGGTGCGGGCGATGGCTTGGGCGGTAGGCGTGGCTGCGGTTCCACCTAATCCCGTCTCCTTGAAGCGAGCATCCATGAGCGCACCCACTTCGCCCATTGCTGCCACCATTTCATCCACGGGAATCACAGCGGTGTCGCCAGCCAGAGCCATCTGAGCGGCTGCAGCCGCAATCACTACAGCAGAACCATTTCGCTTGACGCAGGGGAGCTCTACAAGCCCCGCTACTGGATCACAAATAAGTCCTAGCATGTTCATAATAGTCAGTGCTACAGACTCAAATATCTGGGTAATGTTTCCGCCTAAGGCATACACAATGCCGGCTGCACCCATAGCTGCAGCAGTTCCTGTTTCTGCCTGACATCCACCGACTGCACCTGCGATAGAGGCTTTCTGCTCTATGATGAGGGCTACTCCTGCCCCGATTAGCATAGCTTCATAGATAGTCTGGAGGCTGATCCCATGATGCCGCTCAAGAAAAGTGTAGATGCCCGGCAAAATACCAGAGGCTCCGGCGGTGGGAGCTGCCACCACTCGCCCCATGCATGCGTTTGTTTCCTTTGCCGCTGTGGCATAAGCGAGGAGCAGAGAAAATTCAGGGCTAATTACATGGAGGGGACTCTGAGCTATCTTTTTGCCTGTATCACGTACGAGGCCGCTCCGAGTCTGTCGGGGAGCTTGCAGTCCGCTCTCCACGGCATCTCGCATGACAGCATATACCTGAGCCAGACGCTCCCATATCTCCGTCTCCGATCGCCCTTTCTGATGAATCTCATATTCAAGGACAGGACGCCATAGAGGGACTCCATGTCGCTCTGCCTCTGCTCGCCACTCCTCAAAGCTCTCCATCCTTTTCATGGCTCACAACTTATGACATTTTCTCAAAAGAAGTTGCTCCTCTCTTCCAATGAAAACTTTTACTAATTTTTCCTCAAATATCAGTCTTTTTCCTTCATCAAGCATGGACGATTGATGCAGAGCCGAGGACTCTCTTCAGATGCTAATAGAGAAGCAATCCAACCAGAGACTAATCTTGTCATAACTTTACTTGATATGGGCCTCATTCTTCCCCATCCTTCTCATGCTTCCCTTCTAAAAGTGGGACAGGAAGAACTGCCTCTGGATACTTCTTTTATTCTTATAGACCCTATCTGTTCCGAGAGTGGAGAGATGATGGACTCAATTGAATTTCTTATTCATGAGCTTCGCCATCGCTATCCTTCTGCTTTTATTGGAATTCATTTGACTTACTGGATAGGAGGTATTGCTTACGGGTCGGCATGGCAGGCTGACTTTCTTATTTATCACGAACCGACTTTTGTTGAGCTGTGGGGCTTTCTTCCCGAGGGTGAGAGCCTCTCAAGTGTAGGGGGGTGGGTACCGCCCCCTCCCTGGAAGCTTCTCGGCAAGGAGTATCGCCCTTCTCTCAAAGCGGTAGAGGCACTCAATGCGTATCTCAAGGCCCTTCAGCGTTTTCGGCGAAACCTTCATACTTACCAGCCTCAGCTAAGTTCGCTCTATCGCACCCAGACTCCCGAGAGAGTGTATATTCATCTCACTTGTACAGACATTCAGAAGTATGTGGATGATTTACGGTGCTAATGGAACGACCGGTAGGCTTGTCCTATCTACATGGAAGCGACATTTTGCTGATCTACCTCCGCCTATCATCGCTGGACGGCAAGAATCCGCCCTCAGAGAACTGAGTGAAAGTTATCGCTTGTCTTATCGAGTCTTGCCTCTTCTGAAGGTGGCCGACCTCTCTTTGCCTTCCGAGGTACAGCTTATTGTTAATTTGGCGGGCCCCTACGCTTATACCACTCGCCCTTGGATAGAAGCGTGCCAGAGGTTGGGCTTAGCATATATGGATGTGTGTGGAGAATGGAATGTCTTTGAATGGCTTTATAATCTTAAGGGTGTTTCTATCCCCATTATCACTTCAGCTGGGTATGATACTACTATTGGGGAGGCGGCTCTTTACTTTCTCCGTCAGCGCCATCCTGAGGCAAAACGGCTTAAGCTGGGCATTCATGCGAAGGGCGGCTTTTCTGCTGGCACTGTAAAATCAGCTTTGACTGTGCTCAGGGAAGGGTATTATTTCTGGCGATACGGACGCCTCATTCCAATCCCTCCTCGCAAAGAGATATGGGAGGTAGAGCCAGAGAAAAGCTACTACTTTTTTTGTGCTACTCTTGGGGAGCTCATTACCTTTCCAGCGTGGAATCCAGACATAGAGGAGCTCTCTACGTGGGTGCGACTTCCTATTTCCTTTTTCCGATGGCGATTTCTGTTAGAGCGTCTTGCTTCATGGGGACTTTTCAGAGGGCTTTTAGAGAGGCTTTTAGATGCCTGGCGCCAGTCATTAGCCCGACATATGGACCTCACGGCTCGCAGTTATGCTTTTGCAAGAAGCGACACTTATCAAGTGCGTCTTACATCTCCTCAGCCCTATGTAGTTACGGCCTGGACGGTTCTCGGAGCGGTGCGTCTTTTCCTGGCAGAAAATACGCAGCCTGGAGTGGCTAGTGCTTTTGCTCGTTGGCGAGAGAAGCTCTGGCAAGTCCTTCCAGATACGGAAGTTGTTGTGAGTCGGCTTTGAGAGATAAGGGGGGATGCCTTTTTGCTCCTCTTTTGAGGCTTAGGTCTGCATTTAGCTGTTGTAGTTTTTTGGCGGGGGGGCGCCCCCCACGGGGGGTGCCCCCCCCCCAGGGGATTAAAAAAAAAAACCCACCCAGAAACCACCGAATAAGCCCAAGGGACATAGAAAAAATTTTTTTTTTA